>CALEMG010000203.1 GCA_937910835.1 uncultured Alphaproteobacteria bacterium
TGAAGCGCTCAAACACCCAGATCGTTGACGGCCTGTCCGCCGAAGAAATCGGCGACATCCCGGCGCTGTCCATCGGTGAAGCGCTGGAGAACGTCACCGGCGTCGCCTCTCACCGTGAAAATGGCGGCGCGACAGAAGTTTCTATCCGTGGTCTTGGCCCCTATCTGTCATCGACCGTTGTGAACGGCCGTGCAGCCACCAATGGTTCCGGCGACCGTTCCGTCAACTTCTCCCAGTTCCCATCTGAGCTGATCAACAAGCTTGCCGTCTTCAAAACGCAGGATGCCAGCCAGATTGAAGGGGGCGTGGCGGGTCAGATCCAGCTCGAAACGCTTCGTCCGCTCGATTTCGGCAAACAGCGCTTCCAAGCCGAACTGAAGGGCAATTACAATCCAGATCAACAGAACATTGATGCCTCACTGGCGGGCGACCTCGGCTATCGCGGCACGATCAGCTATGTCGACCAATTTGAATTCGACGGCTTGGGCGAACTTGGTCTGTCTGTGGGTTTCCAACGCTCTGACATTTCACAACCCGAGGCCGAGAGCCGTCAGACCGGTCCAACGTCAAACTCGCGTCCCGCCTGTTTGATTACCAATGGTCTGGCCCAATATACCGACCAAACCTTTGGCGGAACCTTTACCGGCTTCTCAAACAATCCTGAGACAGAAGATCGTGGCGACGATGATTGTGATGATTTCAACGATCGTCGGAATGCAGAAAACCTGACAACGCGCGGGTCTGACACCGAAGGGTATGACACTTCGATCGATCCGAACACTGGATTGGCAATCGATGATGGAACACCGTTCGTGTTTGCGCCATCCCAACGCCATTACCGTCAGAATGACACCCGCGATCAGCGCGATGCGTTTTTCGGGCAGCTGCAATGGCAACCAAATAATCGCTGGGATATCAATCTTGACGTCCAATGGTCCGAACGCAGTCAGGAAGAGCTGCGTACCGACCTGACGTTTAATGGCGGACGTCGTAATGACACCTCGCTAAACGTCGCCGGCACGGACACAACAACCTTCGATTCTTTGGTGACGAACGGGAATGGCGGTATTTTGCGCGCAATTACCGACAACTCAATTGAAGTTCAGGGCGGTGACTTTGCTCGCGTCGAAACCTATCTCGGCGGTGGCTTGAATGCAGAATATGAAGTGAATGACAGACTGACGGTCTCAGCCGATTTCGCTCATTCGAACACAGAACGGACCGAGCGCGCCTGGGAGTTCCGAATTCAGTCGGATATCTCACCCGTCATCGAATATGACCTTCGCGGCCGCGACGTTCCTGTCTACCGTCTTTATGACGAAGAGTTCGATGTCAATGATCCAACCAATTTCGTTGATCGTTTGCGGGTTCGAATCGACAATGATGTCCTGCGTGAAAATACGATCAACTCGTTGCGCTTCGACGCGGACTACGAAATGGATGGGTTCATTACCAACATCCACACCGGCATTCGCTACGCTGAACAAGATTATCTGGAGCTACCAGGCGGCGGTGACTCTGGCGATCCGCTCGATCTAAATTCCGGCCGTATTTCTTTCGAAATTGAGAATGATGGTGAGCTGACGGTCAATAACCGCGAAGTCATCGACGACTCTGATGACGATCTGTATGACACCGCTGAATTCGCAACATTGCAGGACGACCTCGTTGGGATCATCGCGGCGACCAACACGGCTTGCTACCAACCCTTCAGAGAAGGCAACGAATTCCTCGACAACCTGCGCGATGGTGACCTCATCACCAATATCGATGATGATGGCAATGTGATCAGCTCGACCAATTCCTGGGCGACATTTGATGCCCGCTGTGTTGCTGAAACATCTGCCGGGTCTCTGAACAATCTGCTGACGACCATCAATGCGTTCCTCACCAATCCTGACGCAGAGGAAAACTCATTTCCTGAAGCTTTGAACGCCTTCAATGCGGGCATTCCGGGACTGATCGAGCAAAACACTCGGACGATCGATGTGACGGAAACGACCACGGCTTTCTACATGATGGCCAATTATGCGACCACGTTTAACAACATTCCGGTCTCGGGGAATTTTGGCGCCCGTCTGATTCAGACCGACGTAACCGCTACGGGTTATCGTCCTGACATCACCATCATTGATGAGGATGGCGATCTAACCGCTGCGTTTGGTGACCTTGTCGCCGTCTCAGCCGATCACGACTATACCGAAATCCTGCCTAGCGCGAACGCGATCTTCGAATTGTCCGAAGACAAGATCGTTCGCTTGGGGGTCTTCCGAGCGATGTCCAGGCCTGACCCTGCTGATATGGGATTTGGACGGACCTTCCAGTTTGCTGGCGCCGATGATGACGACAATCCTGTTTCTGGCGATATTCACTCTCGCATTTGGGGGAGGGGAGCGTTATGTGGGAGAGGTATCCTATGCGAACTTTCTGGCGCCGGGCCTGATCATGATGGCGGTGATACAGAATTCATTCGCGAATACTTCCTCCTCCATACTGATTTCAAAAATTCAGGGAAATATCGTCGATATCCTGATGCCGCCGCTCTCCGCCTCGGAGCTAACGCTGGCGTTCGTCCTCTCGGGTCTCGCACGGGGGTTGACGGTGGCGTTTGTGGTCGGCCTCGTTATGTGGATCGTTATCGATATTTCGATTTATTCCTGGGCAGCGGTTATTTATTATGTGATTGGGGCGGGTTTGATGCTCTCTCTGCTGGGAATGATCGCAGGGATCGTGTCGGAGAAGTTCGATCATATGGCGGCGATGACGAACTTTATCATCATGCCGCTATCGTTTCTCTCGGGCACTTTTTACTCCATCGACCGGCTGACCGGCGCCTGGTATCAGATCAGCCATCTCAACCCGTTTTTTTACATGATTGACGGCTTCCGATACGGCTTTATCGGAACCTCTGACAGCAGTATATGGGTCGGCGCTGTCTTGATCGCGGCGCTGGATATTCTGCTCTATGTTGCTGTCTGGGCACTCATAAAAAGCGGATATCGCCTGAAAGCCTGAAAATATTGTCCCAAGCACAAGAGTTTGATTGACAGGAACGGGTCTCCTGTCAATACTTCCGCGCTTTCTGGCTGCGGAAACTGGCCGGTTGTCCTTTTATTTCGTGGAGAAAGCATATGATTCCTGCGTTGTTATCTAATTATGCTCCTGCTGATCTTTCCTTTGAAAAAGGGGAAGGCATGTATCTCTATGGGAATGATGGACGACGATACCTGGATTTTATGGCTGGTATCGCGGTAAGCGCGCTTGGACATGCGCATCCGAAGATGATTGGCGCGCTGACGGAGCAGGCCCATAAAGTCTGGCATGTTTCCAATATTTTCCGTATCCCGGGGCAGGAAGAGCTGGCGCAAAAGCTGGTTGACGCCACTTTTGCGGACGCGGTTTATTTCTGCAATTCAGGGGCAGAGGCCAATGAGTGCGGCCTCAAGATGGTGCGGAAATATTTTTCCGCGAATGGGCATCCGGAAAAATACCGGGTCATTGCCTTTGAAAACTCCTTTCACGGGCGGACGCTTGCAACCATCGCTGCGGCCGGTCAGCAGAAACTTCTGGACGGATTTGGTCCGGTTGTTGAAGGCTTTGATCATGTCCCTGTTGGTGATATCGAAAAGGTCAAGTCGGCGATCACCGATGAGACTGCTGCCATCCTCATTGAGCCCGTGCTCGGTGAGGGCGGTATTCAGGTCGTTCAGCCAGAGTTTATGCGTGCCCTTCGTGAGCTGTGTGACGAGCGTGGCCTGCTGTTGATGCTGGATGAAATCCAGACTGGCATGGGACGGACGGGCAAGCTATTTGCCTATGAACATGCGGGAATTACGCCGGATATCCTGACGTCTGCAAAAGCGCTCGGCGGGGGATTCCCGGTGGGTGCCTGCCTGGCGGTCGAAAAGGTCGCGAAGACTATGACCGTTGGCAGCCATGGTTCCACCTATGGCGGCAATCCTCTTGCCATGGCTGTGGCGGGAGCCGTTGTTGAGGTGATAACAGAGGAAGGCTTCCTTGATCATGTGACTCAAATGGGAAATCATCTTAAGCAGGGGCATGCCGGGGTTGTTGACCGCCACCCCGAAATTCTCGAGGAGATCCGCGGTGTCGGTCTGCATATCGGGCTGAAATGCAAAGTGGAGAATACACAGGTCAGTAATAAACTGCTGGAACTCGGCGTTCTGACGGCGAAGGGGGGAGACTATGTGGTTCGCCTGCTGCCGCCGCTCATTGTTGAGGATACACAGATATCTGAATTCATTAATCTTCTGGATGAGGCCTGTACGGAGCTTGAAAATGGCTAAACCACGACATTTTCTGGATTTGAATGAGTTATCAAAGGCTGATTTGCGGCATATTATTGACGACGGGATTTCGCTTAAACAAGAACGCGTAGGTTTGCCGAAAGGTACGGAAGATAAGGAAACGCCGCTCGCAGGGCTGACGCTTGCGGCGATTTTTGAGTTTCCCTCAACCCGGACCCGTGTTTCATTCGATATGGCGATGCGTCAGCTTGGCGGTCATACAATCGTTCTCAATGGAAATGATATGCAGCTTGGGCGCGGGGAAACGATCGCTGATACGGCGCGCGTGCTGTCGCGCTATGTCGATGCGATCATGCTCCGTACGGATGAGCATTCCAAGCTGCTTGAGCTTGCGGAATATGCGGCTGTGCCGGTCATCAACGGCCTGACCAACGGCAGCCATCCCTGTCAGTTGATGGCCGATGTCATGACGTTCGAAGAAGTGCGCGGGCCGATCAAGGACAAGATTGTCACCTGGTGTGGCGATGGCAACAATATGGTGACCTCCTGGATTCATGCATCCGGCTTGTTTGATTTCGAGTTCCGTATTGCCTGCCCGGAGGAATTATCGCCAGATCCGAAGGCGCTTGCCTGGGCAAAAGATGTTGGCGCCAATGTTCATGTTACCCGCGATGCGTCAGAAGCGGCGGCGGGTGCCCATTGCGTTGTCGCGGATACCTGGGTTTCCATGGGGGATGATGTTGCAAATCGCCATAACCTCCTAATGCCTTATCAGGTGGATGAGCGTCTGATGGCGCGCGCCAAGCCCGATGCCGTCTTTATGCATTGCCTGCCTGCCCATCGCGGGGAGGAAGCAACGGCAGAAGTTATGGACGGCCCCCAATCTGTGATTTTCGATGAAGCGGAAAACCGATTGCACGCCCAAAAAGCGGTACTTCGTTGGTGCCTCGGCGCCTGAACTCTTGTGAATTTTTGAGAGAAGAGAAATGGCCCCAGACGGTCAAAAAATAATTACCGACGATCTTATTCAGCCCTTCCAGATGGCGAAGGCCGGCGTGCGCGGACGGATTGTGCGGATGGGAAGTGTCGTTGATACAATCCTAAACCGGCACGGCTATCCGGATTCGGTGGCCCAGTTCTTGGGGGAGGGGATCGTGCTTGCCGCGATGCTTGGCGGTGCGCTCAAGTTCGATGGTATTTTCACTGTCCAGACCAAAGGCGACGGGGCTATTTCCATGATTGCGGCGGATATGACGACACCAGGAAATATGCGCGGCTATGCGTCCTTCGATCAGAAGAAGCTTGATCTCGTCACTTCAAAGAGCGTCGCGATGAACGTCGAAAATTATCTGGGCAAGGGCTATGCCGCCTTTACCATCGACGCGGGCGAGGAACATAGAAGGTATCAGGGAATCGTCGACCTGGAAGGCGATAGCCTTGCCGCCTGTATGGAAAATTATTTTGACAAGTCAGAACAGATCGACACGCTCTTGCGCGTTGCGGTAGACAAGATTGACGGAAAATGGCGCGCGGGCGGCCTGATGATCCAGCGGTTGCCAGACGAAAACGCAACCGAACTTAATCAGGATCAGGAAGAAGAAAACTGGCGTAATGCCCAGGCTCTTGCGGGCACGATTATGCCTGAAGAACTGACAAGCTCACGCCTTAAATCGGCGGAATTGCTCTACAAACTGTTCCATGAAGACGGGGTCTGGCTCTATGATCCGCAGGAGCTTGTTGATCAGTGCAGCTGCAGCGCAGAGCGGGTAATGAATACCCTAAAAACATTCGCCGGAGAAGATCTCGACGACATGGCGGAAGACGGTGTAATTACTGCGGATTGCCAATTCTGCTCTAGTAAATATGAAATTCGTGTTGAGGATATCAGCTAGCGGCAGAATACGCTGTTAGCCCTAAACATAGGGTTGAATTTCGTCCAAGGACCGTAATAGAGTGGGGCCGGTCCAATCCTTCGCAAAGGTGAGATTAACATGGCAGGCCTCCGTCGTTTTCTGGCAACCCTATCCCTTCTCATGACAACCGCTCTCCTGGGTTGTGTGGATGCTCCGCCGAACCCGGTGTATCCCGAAATCACCTTTTAGCATTTAAACCCGCTGTACTTAAATGTCGGTGAGATAAAGATTGTCGACGAGTTTACGCCGCCACTCAAGCATCCGCATGTAGAGCACGAACTGCCCGCCTCGATTGATCAATCGGTGCGCAATTGGGTGCGTGACCGGCTGCGGACAACGGGAAACAGTGGCGCGGTTGCGACGATCACCATCAAGGATGCCAGCGCGGTTGAAAAAGGCCTGGAAAAGGAGACTGGCCTTAAAGGCATGATCACAAAAGATCAGTCAGAGCTTTATGTCTTTCACCTTCTAGTGGAGCTAAAAATCACTGAAATTTCTGGCTCTTCTGCCTTCGTGACTGCGGAAGCGACGCGGACGAAGTCAGTGCCCGAAGGGATCACGCTCAATCAGCGGGAAAAAACCTATTTCACGCAGGTCGAGGCCCTGATGCAGGCCTTTGACAAGGAAATGGAAAAGAATATCCGAACCTTTATGGCGGATTACCTTCGCTAGGGCACGGCAGTTAGTTTCTGACGCTCTTCTGCTATTAGCCATCTATGGTGGATCACTCTTGTGCCCACGCGCAAATTAACGTAGCATTTCAAACAGTTCAAACGATTGACCTAATCTAATGCCTGAAACAAAACAATCAGCATCTGAAAGGATGATAGAGGCAGCGGGACGGCTCTTTGCAGAAAAGCCATTCGATGCTGTCTCGACGCGGGAGATTGCCACTGCGGCGGGGGTAAACCTCTCTGCCATCTCTTATCACTTTGAAAACAAGGAAGGGCTTTATCGCGCCGTCTTCAAAAAAATTATCCAGGACTTGAAGCCTTCCCGGGTTGGGCTGGCCGTCTTGCTGGAGAACCAACTGACAGCGGCCCGCGATGACCGAAAGGCCTATGCCGACTTTATAGCTATTTTTGTTTCCCGCGTTGTCGACAGTGCATTTTCACCATCCACAAGATGGAAAATGCGCTTGCTTAAGCGGGAGACGGAAATGCCGACGGAGTGCTTCCAGATTCTTATGGAGGGGCATGTCGATGTTATCCACGACCTGTTGGGGATTCTGATCGCCAAGATTTCTGGGGACTCGCCCACAAGTGAAAAAATCAAGCTTGAAGCCAATGCAATTCTGTCTCTCTGCTTGCGATATGCGCTGAACGAAGAGCTAGTGAAGGCACGCATGGGCTGGCCGTCCGTGGGGCCGCCCGAAATTCAGAAAATTAAGAAAATAACGACGGAAATGATATTGCGATCCGTTAATCTTGGGGAATACTGCGGCCTTACAAAAGAAGGATAAAATACGTGAAGCTTGTACTCAAGGTACTGTTGCCGCTTGTTATTTTGGGTGCGGGAGCTGCGTTGACAGCTTATCTCATGGCGACAAAACCGGTGATAGAGCCGGAGGTCGTGGAGGAGCGGATCTGGACCGTTGCGGCGGTTCCGGTCGAGTTAAGGGACCAATCCGTCGACCTGAACCTTTTTGGCTCCTTGAAGGCTGTGCGAGATGTCGAATTAAGATCGCTTGTCGGCGGCGAGGTGATCGAGGTTGGTGATAATTTTCGTGAAGGCGGACTTTTGGGCGAGAGAGACTTGCTGGTCCGTGTTGATCCTTTTGAATTCGAGGCCCAGCTCAATGAGAACAAGGCGTCCTTGCTCGAAGCGCGTGCGCGACTGGATGAACTGGTGGCGACGCAAAAATCAGAAGGGGTAGCACTGGAGCGCGAACGTGAGGTGCTGGAGCGGGAAATTAGTAACGTCGAAAGATCGGAAAGTCTCGCGAAGCGGGGCAATATCTCGGTTAAATCCCTCGATGATGCCAGATCGGCTCTCAGCCGACAGCGCCAGACCGTTGAGGCACGCGAAGCACAGCTTGATATCCTGAAAACCCGCATTGGTCAGCAGCGCGCCGTCATTGATCGACTTGAAGTGGGGGGCAGTCGCGCTGAACGTGACCTGAAAAATACCAGCCTTCGTGCCCCCTTTAGAGGTTATGTGACCGAGGTCAGTGCAGAATTCGGCAAGAATATCGGGGCAAGTGATAAGGTGGCACGTTTGATTGATGCAACACAGATGGAGGCGCGCTTTCTTCTCTCTGACAGTCAGTATGGCCTTCTTCTCGGCAGCAGTGTTGGCATTGTCGGCCGTCCGGTTATTGTTTCCTGGCAATCCGGAGATACGGAGCTTGTCTTCAACGGGCGGGTAGCCCGTCTCAGCCCGGAAATCAGCTCCGCCACCGGCGGCGTGGAGGTTTTTGCTGTTCTGGACGCGAGCGAATATATTCCGCTTCTGCGCCCGGGAGCTTTTGTTGAGGTGATTTTGTCCGGCAATCGCTATTCCGATGTGGCCAAGCTTCCCGACAGCAGCATTTATGAGAACTCAAAAGTTTATGTTGTGACGGAAGGGCGACTGGAATCCCGCATGATCGAAATCGCGGCGCGAAACGGCGGCGAGATATTTGTCCGCGGGAATATCAAGGAAGGAGAGTTGGTTGTAACAAGCCGACTGCCTGAGATTGGTCCTAACCTGAAGGTGGAAGTACGCTGATGGATCTCAGCCGCCTCGTTAAAATATTTGTCCGGCACAAGCACGCGGCCAATCTCCTGATGATCATGATGATCGTTGTCGGGATAGCGTCAATCTATCGGCTTAACACCCAGTTCTTTCCGGACTTTGGAACTGAGGTGATCACGACCAGCATCATCTGGCCGGGCGCAAGCGCAGAAGATGTCGATAGTAATATTACGACGGCGATCCTGCCGGAGGTTCGCTTCCTCAATGGAGTCAAGCGCGTCACCTCCTATTCCGTGGAGGGCAGCAGCACAATTGTTGTGGAGTTTGAGCCCGGAACCGACATGCAGGCAGCACTTTCCGATGTCGAGCAGGGGGTTACGCAAATCACGACCTTCCCCGAAACCATCGAGACACCCATCATAAAGCGGGTTGTAATTTATGATCCGATCGCTCGTTTATCGGTTTCCGGTCCTTATTCGGAGGAGGCTCTCAAGCAGATTGCCAAAACAATGCGTGATGATCTGCTGAATCTCGGGATCGACAAGATTACCCTCTTTGGTGCGCGGGATGAGGAAATCTGGGTCGATGTCGATAAGCGGGACTTGCGACGCCTAAATCTCAGCCTTACCGATATTGCCGCGAGCATTCGCGATAATTCCCAGGACGTGCCGCTCGGTACCGTGTCCGGCAGTTTCGAGCGTCAGTTAAGATCGCTTGAACAAAAGACCAATGCGAAATCCCTCGGAGCGTTGGAGATCAAGTCTTTCGACGACGGGCAGAAAATATACCTGCGCGATATAGCTAACGTCCGTGACCAGTTTGTCGAAAAAGGGTCGACAGGGCTACATCACGGCCGTGCGGCGATCGAAATTAGTATTCAGCGAGCCCAGTCTACGGATGCACTAAAAGCGGCGAAAATAGTTTCCGACTATTTCGAACGGGAAAAGGGGCGCTGGCCGCCCGAGCTGGAAATCAAGCAGTATGATGTGCAGGCAAGCCTGATTGAAGACCGGATCCGGCTCTTGTTGAACAACGGCGCAAGTGGACTGGCTCTTGTCCTGATTATCCTGTTTATCTTCCTCAATGTTCGGGTCGCATTTTGGGTGGCAGCCGGTATCCCGGTCGCGATTTTCGCGACTGCGGGTGTTATGCTTTTAACGGGGCAGTCGATAAATATGATCAGCCTGTTCGCGATTATCATGTCCCTTGGTATCATTGTTGATGATGCGATTGTCGTTGGGGAGCATGCGTCATATCTACGCTCAACCGGCCTGTCCGCCGCTGAGGCAGCGGAGCGGGGCGCACTTCGGATGCTGGCGCCTGTGTTTGCCTCTAGCTTAACGACGATTGCCGCTTTTTTACCGATTTTCCTGATCGGTGACATTATTGGGCAAATCATCCGCGCCATACCGTCCGTCGTCGTATCGGTGTTGATTGCCAGCCTGATCGAATGTTTCCTCATACTGCCTGGGCATATGCGTCATGCACTCCGGTTTCAGGGAAAGGGTACCAGTCGGTTGCGCCAGGGTTTCGATGAAAAATTCCGCTATTTTCAGACCCATCTGTTTAAACGACTTGTGGAACTCGCGGTAAGCTGGCGGTATGCGACGCTTGCGGCCGCCGTTGCCATGTTGATCATTTCATTCGGCTTCTTCTTGGGCGGACGGATCGGTTTTAATTTCTTTCCGTCGCCCGAAGCTAATGTGATTAATGCCAATGTCGTCTTTGCACCCGGTAGCGCCCGCGGCGAGACGGAAGCCATGGTCAGGGAGCTAGAGCGTGCGCTCTATAAGGCCGAGAATGACCTGACGGATGGAGAAGGCGGCCTGATTATTATGGCGCTTGGCAAGATCGGCATCAGTACAGGCAGCCAGTTCAGTTCGGTTTCCGGTGATAATCGCGGCGGCATGATGGTGGAGCTTATTTCCGCAGATCTCCGAGACGTTAGGACGGCTGATTTTGTCAAGGCCTGGCGGCAGGAGATTACGGAAATGCCGGGCCTTCAGCGGATTGCGCTGACCGAGAGGATCGGAGGCCCGCCGGGACGCGAGCTGGATATTCGACTGAAGGGCAACGATGTAAATATGTTGAAAGTAGCAGCGGAGGAAGTGAAGGACCTTCTCAAGCAGTTCCGCGGCGTTTCGGATATCGAGGATGATCTGCCACAGGGCAAACAGGAGATTATTCTTGAACTCACCCCGCGCGGCCGGGCACTTGGTTTTACGACCGAAGATATCGCCTCTCAGGTGCGCGCCGGATTTGAAGGCGTGATCGCCCGAAAATTTGCCCGTGGCGATGAGGAAGTGACAGTGCGGGTGCAGCTACCGCGCGACCAGATTGCCACGGAAGCCCTGCGGGATTTTTATCTGAAAAGTGCATCCGGGATTGAAGTACCGTTATCGGCTGTCGTTACCGAACGCACCCAGGTCGGGTTCGCCCGGATCAAGCGCGAGGATGGCGTGCGAGAAGTCGCCATTACTGCGGAAATAGATGAAAATCTTACATCATCGGATCAAGTGCTGGCGGCCCTGCCAGAGGGCGGACTGGACGAGATCGCCGCGACATATGATCTGAATTACCGCTTCGCCGGTAAGTCGGAGGAACAGGCGGAAACGATTGGAGATATGCAGTTCGGAGCCATAATCGGCCTTTCCGCGATTTATCTTATTCTGGCATGGGTATTTTCATCCTATTGGCGGCCAGTCGTGGTGATGTCGATCATTCCGTTTGGTCTGGTCGGCGCGATCCTCGGCCACTATCTACTAGGATTTGATCTTACGATCCTCTCGATGATTGCGCTGTTGGGACTGTCGGGGATACTGGTCAATAACTCCATTATTCTGGTCAGCGTGATTGATGAGCGCCTTGCTAAGGGCCAAGCTTACGCGGAGGCGGTAGTCGGAGGCACCTGCGATCGTCTGCGGGCAGTTTTGCTCACGTCGCTGACGACAATTGGCGGCCTGACCCCGTTGCTTTTTGAAACCAGCCTGCAGGCGCAGTTCCTGATTCCCATGGCCATTACATTGGTGTTTGGATTAATGGCAGCGACGTTCCTGGTTCTTTTCCTGGTACCGGCACTGCTGGTCATTCAGGAGGATTTCGGTCGTATGACGGGCTGGATAAAGGCGCTTTACTTGCCGAAAGCGCAAGGCTGACAGCTTAGCGTTGCCAGAAACGGCGGGAGAAAAGCACGAGCACGGTAAAAAGCTCAAGGCGCCCAAGCAGCATACCAAGTGACTTCAGCCATTTCGCGGGATCAGAGAGAGATTTAAAGGTTCCGGACGGACCGACCGTATCCCCAAGGCCCGGGCCGACGTTCGTGATGGATGTTGCTGCGCTTGAAATCGCGGTCAGAAAGTCTAGGCCGGTAAGGCCAAGGGCAATTGTGAGCAGGGCGAAAATGACGAGAAAGAGAAAGACAAAACTGGTGACCGATCCAATAGTTTCCTCGGCAAGCGGCTGGCCATTGTAACGTGGCTTATAGATTGCACTTGGCCGGATCATCTGCATCAATTGACAACGCGCAGTTTCAATAAGAATTTGAATGCGGAAGATCTTGATGCTGCAGGATGCTGAGCCAGCGCAGCCGCCGACAAACATAAAAAAGAAAAAAGCCGCCGTACCGAAGCCGCCCCAGCTGCTGTAGTCAGCAGTCGCATAGCCCGTGCCGGTGATAATGGAGGTCACATTGAAGGTTGCATGTCTCAAAGCAATCCAGAAAGAGATGCCCTCATGCCGTATTTGCCAGACGGTAATCGCCACAATCCCGATCAGGACGATCGAGAGAAACCATCTGACTTGGCTATCTGTTAAAAAGCTGCCCGGCTTTCCCTTGACGATATGTAGATACATCAGGAAGGGGAGCGCCCCCATGATCATGAAAACAACCATGATGCTTTCGACAAGCGGGCTTTCGAAATCACCGGCGGATTTATCGGATGTTGAAAACCCTCCGGTAGAAATCGTGGTCATTGCGTGGGTAACCGCATCGAACAAGCTCATCCCCGTCATCCAGAGGGCAAGCGTGCAAATCAGGCTCAAAACAAGATAGATATAGCCGATTGCCTTAACGATATCCGCAACACGCGGCAACGCCTTTTCCGATGTCGCTTCCGAGGCTTCCATGCGGAAAAGCTGCATGCCGCCAATCCTGAGCAGGGGCATGATGGCAATTGCCGTCACAATAATGCCAATTCCGCCGGTCCATTGCAGTAGTGCCCGCCACATCAGAATCCCTGGCGGCGCCGTATCTAAGCCGGTCAAAACCGTTGATCCGGTTGTTGTTAGGCCACTCATCGCTTCGAAGAAAGCATCCGTATAGGGGATATTCATCTCGCTGAAAGCAAAGGGTAGAGCCGCAGTTGCTGGCAAGATGATCCAGACGGCCGTCGTTAGTAGAAACGCCTGACGACGCCCCAATTCCATCCCGCTCCCGCGATTTGAAAGAAACAATCCGCCGCCAACGAAAATTGACACCGCCGCTGAAACTAGGAACACTTGCCAGTCCCTGTTGCCAACGGCAAGATCGACACCAGCAGGCACAAGCATGGCGAGCCCGATAAAGACGAGGAGAATTCCGTTGATTGCGAAAATCAGGCGAAAGTTAATCACGGCCCTGCCGCACTCAGCCTTTATCGATGAAAGAGAGTAACTCGCGCCGCGTGATATCGGACCGGCGGAATATGCCGAGCATCGTGCTCGTCACCATCGTGACTCCGTCTTTATGGACACCTCGTGTTGTCATGCATTGGTGGGCGCTTTCGATAATGACGGCGACCCCTTTCGGCTGTAGTGTCCTCTCGATCGTTTCCGCAATCTGTCGGGTCAGTTTTTCCTGAATTTGCAATCGCTTGGCGTAGGCATCGACGACACGTGCGAGTTTCGATATGCCGACGACCCGATTGCTGGGCATATAGGCGACATGGGCGACACCGATAATCGGCACCATGTGATGCTCGCAGTAACTTTCAACCCGGATATCCTTCAGGACCACCATCTCGTCATAGCCGTTAACTTCCTCAAAGGTGCGGGAAAGATATGCATCCGGGTCTTCGTTGTAGCCTGCAAAAAATTCCAGATATGATCGCGTCACCCGGTCCGGCGTCCCGACAAGTCCCTCACGTTCTGGATCATCCCCTGCCCAGCGGATCAGGGTCCGCACGGCCTCTTCGGCCTGATCTTTAGTTGGTTTTTTTGGATGGCAATGTTTGTTCATATCTGAGTTATTTCCTGGGATGGGCTGCGCCGCCTCTTAATGAAGGGAAGACATGGCGTCCGGGCTATCCAGTGAGAACGCCGGAATGTCGACTGCGAACAAATTTCCTTCTTCCGATTCCATATCATAGGAGCCAACCATGATGCCCGATGGCGTCGAAAGCGGCGTTCCGCTGGTATATTCATAAACATCGCCAGGCGCAAGAACCGGTTGCTCTCCGACGACGCCTTCGCCATCTACCGTTTCTGTGTGTCCCTCGGCATTGGTAATGCGCCAATGACGGTTTTTAAGGGTTATTGTACGCGTTCCCAGATTCTCTATCCTGACCTGATAGGCCCAGACATAGAGGCCATCTTCGGGGCGCGAACGGTCTTGCAGAAAGACGGGAGTCACCGAGACCTGGATAATATCCTTGATCAAGCTATAGGAGACAGCCTCCATCATATCTAACACCGTTCGCTACGATTACCTGATAAGCTTAATTAACCAGAATATTGCGCCATAGGGCAGCTTTGTCCAGTAAATCGGTAAAAGAGCCGTGGCGGGGCGGCGGACATTGAACGGACGGACGCCCCGAGCCAAAATAATTTTGGTGGGACAGCGCGTAGCCCCGA
>CALEMG010000204.1 GCA_937910835.1 uncultured Alphaproteobacteria bacterium
GCAAGAATGTCCATGACTTACTCCAGGGTTTTCGCGCGACGCCCGTTACCGTTATCTCGCCCGTGATTTGCCCTTCCGATCGAGTTTGTGGTTCCTTATTGCTCTCCGGCACCCAACCTCTGTTGACGAGGATGATATCCCCTTCATTGCTACGCTTGAACGGCGTGACTATCTGAAAGCCTGAACGGCCCTTGTCCGTGTGGGAGAAAAGGTGAATTTCTCGGTCATGATCAAATTCACCCGTTAGGCTAACTCGCCGGTAATGCCAGTCTTCGGGGTCGATCTCTCCTGCTGGCAGGGTAACAGGTGCCGCCGCAAGCTGGCTGTTGATCTGGTCGATCAAATCGACTTTCCAGCTATATCGATTAACCTGCCAGACAGTCAATGCGAGCAGAATAAAAACGCACGGCACCGTAATCAACGTCGGGATAATCCCGGGAGAAAAGTTTTTCATGTTCAGTAACGCTCTATCTCGGAACTCGCTTTATGCTTGAACTGCAGAGCGATCAAATAGGCCTTGAATGGCCGGAGAAGTCCAATGCTCAGGATCAGTATTGTCGGAAGCCAAATAGTCAGCTGCAACCAGTATGGCGGATGGAATATAAGCTCCGCCCCGACAGCAAGGCCGCCAACGATGAAACCGACGATCAGAATGATAAAAACGGCAGGGCCATCACCGCTGTTGACGGCACTGAAACTCTGCCCACAAGTATCACAAGACTCCGCGACATCCAGAAAGCCCTTAAAAAGTTTCCCCTTTCCGCAAGCCGGGCATTTGCAGGTAAGCCCGGCGCGTAAAGGGGAAACTGGCATGCCATAGGAATAAGGCATAAATGATCAAGTCAGATCAGGTCCACTCTGGTCCCGCACCCCACCAATAAACGGCGAAGAACAGAAACAGCCATACGACATCAACAAAGTGCCAGTACCATGCGGCAGCCTCGAGGCCAAAATGATGCGTCGGCGTGAAGTGACCTTTTGTTGCCCGGATCAGGCAAACTAGCAGGAAGATCGTCCCAATAAAGACATGTGCTCCGTGGAACCCGGTCGCCATATAGAAAGTCGAGGGGTAAATTCCATCGGTAAAACCAAATGCGGCGTGCGAATATTCGTAAATCTGCACCGCTGTGAAGGAAGCCCCCAGAATGACTGTCAACAATAAGCCCTGAACAAGCCCCTTGCGATCACCATGCTGAAGCGCGTGATGCGCCCATGTCACCGTTGTGCCGGAAAGCAGCAGAATAACCGTATTCAGAAGCGGAATATGCCAGGGATTGAAGGTCATAATCCCTTCAGGAGGCCAGACACCGCCGCCAACTTCACTCGGGAACAGGCCTGCCCCAAAATATGCCCAGAACCAAGCCACGAAGAACATTACCTCGGACGCGATGAACATGATCATACCATATCGCAGACCGAGTTGAACAACCGGCGTGTGGTGCCCTTCATGCTCTCCTTCCTTGACGACATCCCTCCACCAAGTGAAAGCGGTGTAACAAAGAACGACAAAACCAATCACAAATACAGCATAGCCCTTGTCATGCATCCACATAACAGCGCCGATTGCCGATACGAAAGCGGCAATAGACGCCAGAGCCGGCCACGGGCTCGGATCCACCAGATGATAATCATGTTGTTTGGCGTGAGAATCTGCCATTCTAAACTCCTGCAATTCGCCCGGAACAGGTCCGGCCCTAAAAGTTACCCAAGTCTCTTATTTAATCAATTTACATCAACCGATTTTTTCTCGGATTTCGCCGAAACCTCCGTTTCTTCATCATCTTCGCTGATAAAGAATGTGTAGGAAAGCGTTATTACCTTTACCTCTTTGGCATTCGGATCTTTGTCGATCTCAGGATCGACAAAGAAAGTAACCGGCATATCGACCCGCTCACCGGGCTGCAACACCTGCTCGGTAAAGCAGAAACAATCAATCTTGGTGAAGTACTGCCCAACTTTTTGCGGCGTCACGTTAAACGTTGCGGTGCCTTTGATGGCGCGATTGGTCGGGTTATAAGCCTCATAGAAGGCAAGACCCGTTTCACCAACCTTCATTGTTATCTTGGGCTTTGCCGGCTTGAAATCCCACGGCATTTCACGGCTGGTATTCGCATCAAATTCGATAGTAACGTCGCGGTCAAGAATAACATCCGGAGCAAGGTCCGCCTGCTGTGTCGTTCCGCCATATCCCGTCACCCGGCAAAAAAGATCGTAAAGCGGCACAGATGCATAGGCCAAGCCGACCATGCCGACGGCAACCGACGCCAACATGAGCGCAAGACGTACTGATTTTCGGTTCTGTCCTTCCATCATGCGGACGCCCCACCGGACATTTTCACAATTGTGATCAAGTAAAACAGCACGACCAAAGCGATAAGGATTCCCCCGACAGCGAGGTTACGGATGCGTTGCCGCTTGATATGTTCTTCGTCACGGGGCATATCAAATCACTGTCCGGACAAGGCTCTCACCGAGCAACATGGCGAAAAGCAGGAATAAATACAAAAGAGAATAGGCAAAAAGCTGTTTTGCGCTCGCCTCATCCTTGCTCCGCCAGACCTTGAGCGATAGTAGCAGGAACAGCCCGCTCAACAAGGTCGCGCCGACACCATAAACAACGCCCGCATAGCCGAGAAAATATGGCATCACTGCAACAGGGAAAAGCAGTGCGCTGTAGAGCACGATCTGCCGCCGGGTCACATCCCGTCCGGCAACAACCGGCAGCATCGGTACGCCGGCCTTCGCATAGTCGATATCCCGCCAAAGCGAGAGCGCCCAAAAATGCGGCGGAGTCCACATAAATATAATTGCAAACAGTACGAGGGATTCTGCACTGACATCCCCGGTTACAGCCGCCCAGCCGATCATTGGTGGAAAGGCGCCTGCCGCTCCGCCAATAACAATGTTCTGCGGTGTCCGGCGTTTTAGCCACATTGTATAAACGAAGACATAAAATCCGATGGTGAGGGCAAGCAAGGCAGCCGCGACGTAGTTAATCGCAAGCCCCATGAGGACGACAGACGCCGCGGACAGCACGGTCCCGAATGCTAATGCTTCGTTCGCACTAACACGACCGGACGGGATCGGACGTTCTTTCGTTCGCTCCATCACCGCATCGATATCCGCGTCATACCACATGTTAATCGCACCGGAAGCACCGGCACCAACCGCGATACAAAGAAGAGCTGTAAAGGCAAGCACCGGATGAATATGCCCTGGTGCAACGGCAAGTCCTACCAGCCCTGTGAAAACGACAAGCGACATCACCCGCGGTTTCAGCAGGGCAAAATAATCGCTAACCCGCGTCAAATCAGATGTGACGCGGGTTTCGATCGTATCCTTTACAAGACTTGTGTCGGACACTCGTAGCTCCTTCAAACCTTATTTGATAACCGGCAGTTCATTGAACTGATGGAAAGGTGGCGGAGACGGCAAGGTCCATTCCAGTGTCGTCGCGCCTTCCCCCCACGGATTGCCAGCAGCCTGCTCCTTACGAAGGAAAGCATGCACAACTGTAATCAGGAAGATCAACACGCCGACAGCCGAAATGTAGGAGCCGTAGGAGGAAATCTCGTTAACGCCGGCGAAGGCATCCGGATAGTCCGGAATACGCCGTGGCATACCCGCAAGACCCAAGAAGTGCATCGGGAAGAAAATCATGTTCACGCCGATAAAGGTCACCCAGAAATGCAAATGTGCCAGCTTTTCTGAATAGGTATAGCCGGTGATCTTACCAAACCAGTAATAGAAGCCCGCAAAGATCGCGAAAACGGCGCCCAGGCTTAGAACATAGTGGAAATGGGCCACCACATAATATGTGTCATGCAGCGCAACATCGAGGCCTGCATTGGCCAGAACCACACCCGTTACACCGCCAACGGTAAACAGGAAGATAAAACCAAGCGCCCAGACCATCGGAGGCTTGAACTCAATCGAACCTCCCCACATCGTTGCAATCCAAGAGAAAATCTTAACACCTGTCGGGACAGCAATCACCAATGTCGCAACAAGGAAGTATGCACGTGTGTCGACATTCATACCCACTGTATACATATGATGAGCCCAGACAATGAAGCCGACGGCACCGATTGCAACCATCGCATAGGCCATCCCGAGCTAACCGAAGACGGGCTTGCGCGAGAAGGTCGAAACAATCTGGCTGCTACTACCGCAGCCGGGAAGGCTCAGAATAT
>CALEMG010000205.1 GCA_937910835.1 uncultured Alphaproteobacteria bacterium
GATGGACCTGGAGGCGAATGCGCTTGAGCTTTTTTTCAAGGTATATGGCAATGACGGATCGCTGGTCGTTGCCTGGGGCGTCGCCGCAAATCAGTATTTGAAAGGCGCGTTGGAGACACTCGCAAGAGAAAAGAGCGTTGCGCTTAAAGTACCCCCGCCGAAACTCTGCACCGATAATGGCGCAATGATCGCCTGGGCGGGCATTGAACGCCTTAGGGCTGGATTTACAGATGGACTGGACCTCGCAGCGCGTGCGCGCTGGCCACTTGATCCCAATGCCGAACCAGCCCCGTTTGCCGGATATAAAGCTTGAACTCAGAATTGGAATTATGAAGATGACGGAAGACGAACAGAAACAGGCCGCTGCGGAAAAGGCTGTCGAGTATATCGAGGACGGCATGATCGTTGGCCTCGGCACCGGTTCGACGGCGGCGAAAATGGTCGATCTTGTCGGCGCGAAAGTCGCCGCAGGCCTCAAAATCACCGGCGTCCCCACGTCGGAGGCCACGGCGGAAAAGGCACGCAACCTTGGTATTCCGGTTGTTGGGCTGGATGAAGTCAATGTCATCGATCTCACCATCGACGGCACCGATGAAGTGGACCCTGAAGGGCGTCTGAGCAAGGGCGGCGGCGGCGCGCATTTGCGCGAGAAAATCGTGGCGGCCCTGTCCGACCGAATGATCGTAATCGCCGAGGCGAAAAAGAAGGTTGCCCAATTAGGTGCCTTCAAGTTGCCGGTCGAAGTGATCCGCTTCGCCGCACCGGCCTTGAAGCCACGGCTTGAGGCACTTGGCTGCACACCGACACTTCGGCTGAAGAAAGACGGGACGTCCTTCACCACGGATGAGGGCAACTATATCTATGATTGCGATTTCGGAAAGATTGACGAGCCGGAAGATCTGGCCCTAACGCTGAGCATCATGCCGGGCGTTGTTGAGCATGGCCTCTTTATCGGCTTTGCCGATCTTGTTCTGATCGGAAACGATGAAGGTGTTGAGGTGATCGAGATCGAGACGAAGCAAGCCGAGTGACAAAGACGGCCTCCGACCGGATCGTGTTATTCTGCACTTCTTGTTACGCGCGGATCATGTTAATCAATCCCTATCTTAACGGCTGATATAGCAGGATACGCTGGGTGGATGACTAAAGTTAATGTAATTGGCGCGGGCGCTTGGGGGACGGCGTTGGCCATTGTCACGAAAAAAAGCGGCAATGAGGTGCAACTCTGGACACGACATGCGGACCATGCAGACGCGCTTAACAAGGACAAGATCAACCAGAAATATCTTCCGAACGTACCGCTTACCCCCGGTATAATCGCGACAAGCGACCTCTCCCGGGCAGGCGCGGCGGAAATCCTTCTGCTGGTCGTACCCGCCCAGCGCACCCGCGAGATCCTGACTCGCCTCAAACCATCGCTCGCGCCGGAAACCGTTTTGGTCATGTGCGCTAAGGGGATCGAGCAGGAAAGCGGCCGCCTGATGAGCGAAGTGATACGGGAAGTAACACCGGACAACCCGCTCGCGATCCTCTCCGGGCCTAATTTCGCGAGGGAAATTGCCGTTGGGCTTCCCGCGGCGGCGACTCTTGCAATCAGTGACAGAGAGATCGGGAACAAACTAGTTCAGGCCATCGGTCTTCCAACCTTTCGTCCCTATCTGACCGACGATATCATCGGCGCACAGATCGGCGGCGCGGTAAAAAATGTGCTGGCGATTGCCTGCGGCGTCGTCTTCGGTGGCAAGCTCGGCGAAAATGCGCGTGCTGCCCTGATTACGCGCGGCATGGCGGAAATTTTACGATTGGGCGAGAAGTTAGGCGCGCGTGCCGAGACGTTGATGGGACTCTCCGGCCTTGGCGATCTGGTGCTAACTTGCAGTTCCCCTGCCTCGCGGAATTTTTCACTCGGCGCGGCGCTTGGGCAAGGTGACATCCTCGGCGAGATATTGCAGCAGCGCACTGCTGTAACCGAAGGAGTATATACGGCATCAGCGATCTGCCGACTTGCCGAGAAATTCAATATCGAAATGCCGATCTGCTTCGCTGTCGACGAGATTCTGAACGGCGGCGTTGCCGTCTCCAGCGCGGTGGAGGAATTGCTGGCCCGGCCATTCAGGGACGAACGGCTCGCGGGCTTTTGAGGATTACAAAAGGAGAAGAGATAATGCTGTTTATTGCCCATTGCACCGATAAGGCCGACCATTTGCAGGTCCGCCTGGATGCCCGGCCCGATCATCTGGCATTTCTGAAGGCAAAAGGCGACGCCCTTAAACTTGCGGGACCGACACTGGATAGCGACGGAGAAGCCCCGACCGGCAGCCTGCTGATTTTTGAAGATACGGATCTGGAGGCGGCGAAAGCCTGGGCTGCGAAGGACCCTTACGCGTTAGCCGGACTATTCGAAAGTGTTATCGTCAAGCCATGGAAACATGCAATCGGCGGCGGACTATAACCATCGTAGCGATGATTGCGTTTAATGTAATATTATGATGTAGTAACCGCCGTAAATAATAATAAAAACCCAAAAAGGTGGTCACATGCAATTTTCACAAGAGCATATCGCGCTCAAAGATACCGTTAACCGGATCATTGACGAGCATATCAACCCAAATGTCGACGCATGGGAGGAAAAAGATATCTTCCCCGCCCATGAGGTCATGAAACGAATGGCGGAGGCCGGATTGCTCGGTATCGGCAAGCCCGTGGAATATGGCGGACTGGATCTCGATTTTTCATATGAAATGGTCTTCGCAGAGGCACTTGGCGGCATTCGCGCAAACGGCGTTTCCACCTCCATCGGCGTACAGACCACCATGTGTACCCCGGCGCTCACCAAATATGGCAGCGAAGAGTTGAAGCAGGAATTTCTGGTGCCGACAATCGCCGGTGACATGGTTGGCTGTATCGGCGTGAGCGAGGAAACCGCCGGCTCGGACGTCGCCAATACCCGCACCCACGCAAAACGCGATGGCGATGATTATGTCATCAACGGCTCGAAAATGTGGATCACCAACGGTGTGCAGGGCGACTGGATTTGCCTGCTCGCCAACACGTCGGATGAGGGCGGCCCGCATCGCAACAAGTCCCTGATTATCGTCCCGCTTAAAACCAAAGGCGTTTCCGTCGCTCGCAAGCTCGATAAGCTCGGCCTTCGCTGTTCTGATACCGCGCAGCTTTTCTTTGACGATGTCCGCGTACCCGCCCGCCATCTGATCGGCGAGGAGAACAAGGGTTTCACCTATCAGATGCGACAGTTTCAGGAGGAACGGCTGTTCGGCGCAGCGCGCGCCCTTCGCGGTATGGAAATGGCGATCGAGGACACCATTGAGTATACGGGCCAGCGCAAGGTCTTCAACGGCACCATTCTCGACAACCAGGTTGTCTATCATAAGATGGCAGAGATGCAGAGCGAGCTTGAAGCGGCGCGGGCGCTTCTGTATCGGACGACTGAGCAATATGTGGGTGGTGAAGACGTCACCAAGCTTGCCTCCATGACCAAATTCATGATGGGCAATCTCGCCAATAAAATCCCGAGCGCCTGCTTGCAATATTGGGGCGGACAGGGCTTTATGTCGGAGAACTGGATTTCCCGCGCCTATCGGGACCTTCGTCTGACCGGCATCGGCGGCGGCGCCAATGAGATCATGCTCGAAATCATCGCCAAGCAGATGGGGATCCATCCGGGAAAACGAAACTAACTGCCGCCAAAGGAGTATGAATGAAATACTGGCTTGTGAAATCAGAACCGGGAACCTGGTCCTGGCAGGATCAACTCGACGCAGGAGAAGATGGCACTTTTTGGGACGGCGTTCGGAATTATCAGGCGTCAAATAATATGAAGGAAATGAAGATGGGTGACCTTTGTTTCTTCTATCATTCCGTCAAAGAGAAACAAATCGTCGGTATTGTCGAGGTGATCAAGGAATATTACCCCGATCATACAGATAAAAAGGGTCGGTTTGGCATGGTTGACGTCAAGGCGGTCAAATCCATGCCAACACCGGTAACGCTTGCGGACATTAAAGCCGAGCCGCGCCTTGAAAACCTCGCGTTAGTCCGTCAGAGCCGCCTATCCGTTGTGCCTGTGGACGAACCTTCCTGGAAACTGATTTGCAAGATGGGCGGCCTCTAGCCGCCCCTTCCCTTCGGGTTTCCTGCGGCGCGCTTGACGGAGCTATGGGCAACCCATAGTATTTTCCGAACAAATTCGCACGAGGGGAGCTGGCATGGATAACCAGATCAACGAAGTAACGATTGTTGGCGGGGGTACTGCGGGGTGGCTTACGGCTGCCTTCCTCGTTCGCTTCATGAACCTGCGGGATGAGGAAAATCCCACTAAGATCACCCTCATTGAATCGCCTAATGTCCCCACCATCGGCGTCGGCGAGGCAACCGTCCCGACAATGGCGGCTCTCCTTAAGAGCCTCGGCATCTCAGAAAAGGAATTTTTTTTAAGATGTAACGCCTCCTTTAAAATGGGAGTGCGCTTCACCAATTGGAGCCACGATGAAAAAGGTCAGGCAACTTCCTTTATACATCCGTTTGAAGCCATTCGCACACAGCTCGGGGGGCAAAACCCGGCCTACCACTTCCATAAATATGGAGGACCTCCGGGCCGCGAAGGTATCGACGACTGTATGTCGTTCAGCGGCACCGCCATCAAAAAGAAACTTGGCCCCAAATTTCTGACCCATGGGGATTACGAAACACAGCTGAATTACGCCTATCATCTTGACGCAGGGAAGTTTGCCGGGTTTTTACGAGATATTTCTATTGAACGCGGGGTCAATCATGTGCTCGATGATGTCGAGGAGGTAGAGCAAGACGAACGCGGATTTATTTCCGCATTAAAATTACAACGGCAGGGTCGCCGGCCTGTCGAGTTGGTCATTGATTGTACCGGGTTCAAGGGTGTTATCATCACTCAGGTGCTGAAAGTCACCTTCCACGATTACAGCAAGTATCTTTTGAACAACCGCGCCATGGCCGTTCAAATCCCTCATAAGGATGTCAGCCAGATTGAGCCCTGCACAAACTCAACCGCGTTAGGAGCGGGCTGGGTCTGGCGCGTTCCGCTCTATAACCGAATTGGGACCGGTTATGTCTTTTCGAGCCATTTCCGCTCAGATGACGAAGCGCGAGATGAATTTCTCCAACATCTCGGCGAAGACGGGAAGGATGCCGAACCCCGGGTTATTCCTGTTCGCATCGGCCGCATGGAGCGCGCATGGTAGAAAAACTGCAGCGCGATAGGCCTTTCCGCCGGATTTATCGAACCGCTGGAATCGACCGCAATTTATATGATCGAGAACTTCGTAAAGTTACTCCTAATCAACTTCCCGGACAAAAGCTTCGCCCCGATCCTTGCGCAGCGGTTTAATGAAAAAACTGAAAAAATGATGCAATCCATTCGGGATTTCATCATCCTCCATTATTGTATGAACAACCGTGAGGATAGTGAATACTGGCGAGTGGCGCGCGAGGAAATGGTCATCCCGGACAGCGTCAAAGACTTACTCGACGAATATCGTCATGCCTTGCCAGTTAATACAGAATTTGATGGCACCTATCTGTTCAATTATTTCAATTATAATGTGATTCTTTTTGCAAAAAAATATCTGAAGGACGTCCGATATCCAGCAGAACGCTTTATCGCCCGCAAAGATTGGGAGCAGCGCATGGCCGAATTTATTCGATATGAGCAGAACCAGCTGAACGGACTACCAAATCATTATGAGTTACTTCGGAAGATCAGAGGAGAAGACGAAGTCGCTGCGCCACAAGGCGGCGTCTCTTTCGGCGGGTTTAACGGGCCGGTGTTCGGCGCACAACCAGGCAGCATTCAAATTCCACAGCCGACAGTACAAATTGGCAGTGGCCAGATGAAGCCAAGTATCCAGTTTGCCGTGAAAAAGAGTGACCAACAAACAAAAGAGAGCGATCAGGACGACCTCTCTGGCTCTAATATTCTCTAAGCGCCAACCCCCTAAAAGCGGTTGGCGATAGCGTTCTTATCGCGTAAGGTCGGTTCCATCCTTGG
>CALEMG010000206.1 GCA_937910835.1 uncultured Alphaproteobacteria bacterium
CATGAAAGGCGATGGGATGTGTGACTTTCGCTTTCGCAAAGTAGAGAAATAAGATCTACTTCTGCGTCCATTGGCCATTTTCGTTCAGAAACCAAGTCCCCGTCGGCGCCTTCTTGAAAATCTCCACCGCATAAACCCGCCCGACCTGCTCGACAGTAACATTTTCAGTCTTCGCGCGCTTCACGTAAATTGCCCGCCGTTGTTCATTCAGAGTGGCCACAAAACCCTGCGCTGATCCATCGCGTGCGCGAGCAAACCCATCAAACGCTTCCCCAACCGCACCGGAGCGCCGCATGTCATCAAGCTGATCCGCCCGGGCTGGCATACTCAAAAAAAGTGGTAGACATGCAATAATGGTGAGAGAAAGCAAAGCTTTCCGAAAAAGCTGCCTGCGGCTCAAATTCTCAGTGTTTTTTCCAGATCGCATATCAGAAGATTCCCGGATTGTTACTAATATCGTCTTTCGCTTGCTCTTCAATCTTAAGGCGTACTTCCGCATCCAGCTTAATATTCAGATTGATCGTGATTGGTTCGGCTGGTGCTTCGACTTTAACTGTTGGGGTACAGGAAACTGCGGCGAACAAAACCCCTGTCACGATCGACATCACTAAAAGAGAATGCTTATCCACAGATATTCCTTCACTCATTATATCGGCCATCGACGGTAGCACGGAGCGCTTTTTCCGACAAGAGATAGCCATCCAGAATGGCCTTAAATATCTTGTCCAGACTGGTCGTCAGATTTATATTGAGGACCACGGGCCGGTTATTTTCAATATCGGGATTACTGCCTGCGGCATGCAGTTTAACCGTGTCTTCGCCGCTTTCCGTCTTTGTGATCTTGATTGAAAGTTCTGAATAGCGGAAATTCTCCAATATATCGAGAAGTAACTCCGCCTGCTCCCCACCCCCACCGAGCGCCTGACGCGCCGCGTCCGACGTCATCTTCAGCACACCAGGCCCATCTGACGCCAGCAATCCATCTTCGACGAGCAAGCGCGTTCCGCCAAAAACCAGAGGTATTTTTCCACTAACACGACCGGTCGCAATAAGCTCCTCGACATTGCTGAGCGCCATAACTTCTTCAAGATCAAGGTGGGTCAGTTGAACTTCCATCCGGTTGATCTTCGCGCCCGTATCAACTCGGGCCGCTTCAATGATGGCCGCACCGCCAACCAGCCCAACTGTTAACCGGTCAATATATAGTACTGGGGAGCCGTTCTTCGTCTCGACGCGAAAGCGTAAGAAAGGGTTCTCCAAGGAAATGCCCGCAGTGGCGCTACGCGCTGTCAATTCCTGGGGCGATGAAACGGTGATGGGGTTCAACTCACTAATATGAACCTGTCCAGTGAGCCCCGAGATACTCCCACCCGCTGCCTTGACAGAGAGATCGTCAAGACTGACATCCGCAGAGGACTTTATACCCTTTGCGGACCAGCTTACCTCACCGGTCGACACAATGCCGCCCTCTACTTTCATCTCTGCGTCAACGACAATAAGATCAGAAGGCTGCAGCCCATCTTCTGAAAAGGAAAGTGGATTAACAGCGACTTCCGCCGATCCGGTCCCGCCCGATAAAGAATGACGACCGTCCAGATGGAAATACTGCCCAAGAAAATCTGAGGCCAGCGCAAGTGAGAAATCAATTTTCTCGCCCTCCAATCTCGCATTTCCCGTAACGGTTTGCGCCTCCTTGAATAGCGCGCCTGCTTTCGGGTTTACCTTCAGATAGGATAGCATAAAACGCCCGCGTTCTCCTGGAGCGAGATTCTCAAGTGAGGTTTCAAAACGCGCCCTAATATCCGAAACGGCTATATTCTGGGCTTCCAGTCGAACATTTCCAGCGCGCCCTGTAATATCTCCCTCAAATAGCGAGCCTTCCTCTTCCTGCCGACCAATTATCTTGAGATCGAACCCATCCACTACCACCGGTTTGTCCTGCCAACGGCCATCGCTCAGCTCAATATCCAGCGATGAAACGGCCAGATTGCCCGCCGCATCACGGGTTATTTCGCTTGCACCCGCCAAAGTCCCGGAAAGGCTGTTTCCTACTTCTTTTAGATGAGATGATAACCCGGCAAGCGACACCCCATCCCTACCGAATTTCGTTTCGGGCATCTGAAACGACAGCTTCCCTTCGCCAGTCTCGATCCCATACGCCACAGACACACCAACTTGGAAATTCTCCGCTCTATTGCCAACTTCTCCCTGAAGCGACAGGTCCTGCAAAGACGTCACCCCACCCGCAAACAGAAAGTGAAGGGGATTAAAAGCGGGTGTTGAATCAGTATCACTAATCACTCCGCTAAGTGTATTG
>CALEMG010000207.1 GCA_937910835.1 uncultured Alphaproteobacteria bacterium
ATAATGATCTAGAAGGGTCCGAAATTACCCTGTTCGACAATGGCGCTCGGCCGAACAAAACGGAACTGACGGAGTTCGATAAATTTGTTTTGCGTGTCCTGTACGATCCTCGCATTGCACCGGGCATGGAGGGCGAGGAGTTGAAAAAAGCTGTTACGGAAATTGTTGGTGAGCAAGATCTAGCCAAGTTAAATTTTTTCTCCAATTAGGCTCGAAGCAAGATTAATTTGGCGAGGTTCACCGTCCCTGTCGGCGAAGGTTTGAATTAGCGAGGCTGGGCCTGATCAGGTTTTCGGTTTTTTCGAGAGGGGGATAAGCTTTGTGACATGGCCCATCTTGCGGCCTTCCCGAGCTTCCTTCTTGCCATAAAGATGCAGGCTGTTTTCCGCATCTTCCAGAAGGGCACCCCACGTCTCCACATCGTCACCGATGAGGTTTTTCATCACCGCGTTTGAATGCCGGGCAGGCAGCCCAAGCGGTAGGCCGCAGACGGCGCGGATGGCCTGCCGAAACTGGCTGGTGGCGCATCCCTCAATTGTCCAATGACCGGAATTATGAGGGCGCGGCGCAAGTTCATTGACGAGGATCTGGTCATCTTGTGTCACGAACATTTCCACCGCGATCAGGCCGACAAGTTCGATCTTGGCCGCGATTTTCTTCGCCATCTCAACTGCCTTCTCGGCGAGCCAGTCTGGAATATCGGCGGGCGCGAACGTGATATCGAGGATATGGTTCTTGTGGCGGTTTTCCACCGGGCAGAAGGCGGCGGTTTCCCCGGCCGGATTGCGGGCGACGATGACGGAGATTTCCATCCTGAATTTAACGAGGCCCTCAAGAATGGAGGGGGTGTCCTTCATTTCGGCCCAGACCTTATCGAGATTGCTGGCGCCGGTGATTTTCACCTGCCCCTTGCCGTCATAGCCAAGCCGCCGGGTTTTCAGGATCGCCGGGGTCTTGATCTGTTTGACCGCGTGGACCAGCTCGTCGATGGATTCCACATTCGCGAAATTTGCCGTGCCGATGCCGATATTGTTGATAAAGCTTTTTTCCAACAGCCGGTCCTGCGTGATTTCCAGCACCTTCGCGCCCGGCCGGACTGGCACGATTTTGCTGAGGAACTCGACCGTGTCCGTCGGGATGTTTTCAAACTCCAGCGTAACCACATCAACGCGTTTGGCAAAGGCCGTAAGGGCGTCCTGGTCGCTATAGCTGGCGACGGTGGAACGGTGGCTCACCTGCGCGGCGGGGCTGTCTTCCTCGGGGCCGAAGATATGCACGAAATAGCCCATCTCCGCGGCGGCGATGGCCATCATTCGGCCAAGCTGCCCGTCTCCCAGAATGCCAATATGTCCGCCGGGTGATATTGTTGTCATTGTTATAATGATGCCTTTACTTGGGCTCGAGGGCTACGGCTTCGGTTTGTTGTTCACGCCAGATTTCGACGGCACGGGCGATTTGCCTATTGCCAAGGCCGAGGATCTGCGCGGCCAGAAGCGCCGCATTGATTGCGCCCGCCTTGCCGATAGCAAGGGTGCCGACAGGTACGCCGCCTGGCATTTGTACGATGGAGAGGAGACTGTCCATGCCTTTAAGCGCCTTGCTCTCGATGGGAACGCCGAGTACGGGAAGCACCGTCATGGAGGCTGTCATGCCCGGAAGATGTGCTGCGCCGCCTGCGCCTGCAATAATCACCTTCAGCCCTCGCGCCGCCGCATGGCTGGCATACTCATAGAGGCGGTCCGGTGTCCGGTGCGCCGCGACGATTTTCGTCTCGAACGAAATTCCCAATGTTTCCAGCGTATCGGCGGCATTCTTCATGGTCTCCCAGTCGGACTGGCTGCCCATGATAATTCCGACGTCTACATCCCGATCGGTCATTATCGCACTTCCCTTTTGTGACCCTGGCGGTTTGAAGCCCGCGATTATAGGCATGCGCGCCAAAGACGCAAGCGAAGCTTACGCTGATAACAGGCGGGAGTTGCATTTGCGGTGAAAGCGGCAGAACACTTTGAGTTTTCGGGTAATTTGCTATATAGTTCCGGCCAAATAATTCACTGATCAGGGGCAGGGGACAGGTCATGAAAATCGGATCAGGTGGGCAGAATCGCCCCGTGATAAGCGGCACGAGCAGGAAATCGGAAAAAAAAGGCGCGACAGCCCGCTTTACGGAACCCCGGCAGATTGACGATAGCGCCTCCGTCCTTGGTATCCCGGAGGCGGAACTGACCCCGCGGGTGCAAGAGGCGATCCGCAAGCTGATGGCGGAAGTGGACGGGCTGCGGGAGAAGGTGAAGGAACTGACACGGCGGGTGAGTGAGGCCGAACATATTGCCGATCAGGACCCGCTCCTGCCGATTTACAACCGCCGCGCCTTTGTGCGGGAGCTGACCCGCGTGCAGGCCTCTGTCGAGCGCTACCAGACCGAAGCAAGCCTCGTCTATCTCGATCTCAACCGATTTAAATCAATCAATGATGACCTCGGTCATGAAGCCGGGGACTACGTGCTCTCTCAGGTGGCGGTCCGCCTCAAAGAGAGCGTACGCGATACTGATATCGTCGGGCGTCTCGGCGGCGACGAATTCGGCCTGATCCTCTCGCGCACAAAGGCAGAGGATGCGCGCAACCTGATCGACCGGTTGCCGAAGCTGTTCGCGGAAAAGCCGATCATCTGGAAAGGGGCATCGCTGAATACCTCGCTTTCCTCCGGCATTGTCCCCATTCATTCCGGGCAGAATCCCGAACAGACATTAAGCGCCGCCGATAGCGAGATGTATAAGGAAAAACATCAAACCAGCCGCCCCGATGCGTGAGCAGGGGAGCGGGCCCGTCAGGCAATAATATCGGGCAGCATCATATTCTGTGTCGCGTAGATTTGGTCTTTCAGGATCAGCTTGCGCTTTTTCAGCCGTTGCAGTTGCAGCGAGTTGTAATTACCGGTTTCAATCAGAGCTTCAATCGCCCGATCCAGATCGCCATGTTCGATTTTCAACTGTTCCAATTCTGCGCGCAGCACTTCCTGCTCGTCAATTTCCGCCATAATAAAAAGGCACCCCGACAACTATTTTCCCATGAAGCGACAGCTATGCTACCCTAACGCGGGCAACGATGTAGCGTATCATGAATATTAGCACTTTTCCCCGCCAAAGCCTAGGGTCAGGCGTTCAAGTGGGGATGTTTTTCTTGAAGGGGGAACTGTTCAGGATGGCGATTTTTTCCTCGGCCGTATTTCCGCCCAGCCAGCGCTGGGACTATGCGGTCAAGCTTTACAGTAATGCCGAGGTGTCGGCGGCCTGTCTCCGGTTGCAGGACCGGCGTGGGTTGGATGTGAATATGCTGCTGTTCTGTGTCTGGGCCGCGGCAAGTGGACGCGGACGGCTTAACCAGGAAGAACTTGAGGCCGGGATCGAGGCAGGCGCCCGTTGGCAGGCCGAGGTGGTGGCCCCGCTCCGTCATGTGCGCCGCTATCTGAAGGGGGGAATTGCCCCCGCCGACAGCCGTCTCGCGGCGGAGCTTGGCCGGGGCGTTT
>CALEMG010000208.1 GCA_937910835.1 uncultured Alphaproteobacteria bacterium
TATTGAAGTGCAAATTATTGGTGACGGTAGTGATTTCGCGCATTTGTGGGAGCGTGAATGCACTATTCAGAGACGCCATCAGAAGGTTGTCGAAATTGCGCCTGCACCGGAACTTAGCGCAAAACTGAGAGAGCATTTGCTCAAGGCGGCCGTGACACTTGCCGAGGCTGGCAACTACCGGAGCTTAGGCACGTTCGAGTTTTTGGTCGACAGGGATAGTGATGATCCGGAGAACGCCTTCGTTTTTATAGAAGCCAATCCCCGATTGCAGGTTGAACATACTGTTACGGAACAGGTGACGGGTCTCGATCTCGTAAAACTGCAGATCCGGATTGCTGGAGGGCAGAGCCTGTCCGACCTTGGCTTTGATAAACCATCTGACTTGCCGCGTGGATACGCGATGCAACTTCGAATAAATACTGAAACGATCGGAAAGAATGAGGACGTCAAGCCGTCCATGGGGGAACTCACTGCATTTGAAATTCCGTTCGGGCCGGGTGTCCGGGTTGATACAGCCGGATATGTCGGTTTCCGCTCCAACCCGAGCTTCGACTCTCTTCTAGCAAAACTGATCGCCTATGATCCGTCGCCGAATTACTCCGACGTTGTCTCCCGGGCTTACCGTGCCCTGTGCGAGTTCAGGATCAATGGGATAGAAACAAATATCCCGCTTCTGCAAAATCTTTTGCGGCATCCGGCGTTTCTCAAAAATGATGTCGATACCGGCTTCTTTGAAGCGCATCTGACCGATCTTATGCAAAAAGACGATGAACATCCGACCCGTTACGCCCTGTCGGAGTCCAGAAACGATAATATACAGGCGAAGGAAGAGGTAGCAGCTCCGCCCGGCTTTGCAACCGTTTGCGCTCCCATGCAGGGGACCGTGATCGCAATTAAGGTGGATCAGGGCGAGACAGTTGATGTGAATGAAGAGGTTCTTGTTCTTGAAGCGATGAAAATGGAGCATGTTATTGTTTCGGTCACATCCGGAAGGTTGGACAAGCTCCTTGTCGAGATTGGAAGCACCGTTGCGGAAGGGCAGCCCTTGGCATTTGTCGAGCCGCAAGATGTTGAAAGCGAGGATTTGGCGGAGGAAGTTGAAGTTGATCCCGATTTTATCCGTCCCGATCTTGCAGAGGCCTTGGAGAGACGGTTACGAACGCAGGACGCTGCGCGACCGGAAGCCGTTGCGAGACGCCGGAAAACGAACCAACGCACCGCGCGTGAGAACATCACTGATTTAACGGACCCTGGCACTTTTGTGGAGTATGGGGGGCTTGCTGTGGCTGCGCGCCAGTCCCGTAACACGATTGAAGAACTTATCGAGCGGACACCGGCCGATGGGCTGATAGCGGGCGTCGCGCATGTCAATGGCAAGCATTTTCCGCCAGAGAAGGCACGCTGCGCAGTAATGTCCTATGACTATACGGTGTTAGCCGGAACTCAAGGTTGGAAAGGCCATGAGAAAACCGATCGGATGCTGGAGGTCGTTCGCCGTCGGCGGTTGCCGTTGATCTTCTTTACGGAAGGCGGCGGGGGTCGACCTGGCGATACAGACGTGATCAATGCAGGTGGATTAACAACGCCGACCTTTCACAAGCTTGCGGAACTAAGCGCGCTTGTACCTCTGATTGCGATAAATTCGGGCCGATGCTTTGCCGGAAATGCGGCGGCTTTAGGCTGCTGCGATGTGATCATTGCTTCCGAATACTCGATTATTCGCATGGGCGGTCCGGCGATGATCGAAGGCGGCGGCCTCGGCATCTATCGTCCGGAGGAGGGCGGCCCGATGTCGGTGCAGGTTCCGAATGGCGTGGTTGATATCTCTGTTGCAGATGAGGCGGAGGGTGTCGCCGTCGCGAAGAAATATCTATCTTATTTTCAGGGTCCGCTCAAAGATTGGGAGTGTGCTGATCAACGCCGCCTTCGTAATGTGGTACCGGAGAACCGCCGCCGGTCCTATGACATGCGCGAAGCCATCGACCTGATGGCTGATACGGATACGGTGCTGGAATTACGACGGGAATATGGTGTTGGTATGATCACTTGTCTTGCTCGAATTGAAGGGCGGGCCGTTGGGATCATTGCTAACAATCCAAAGCATCTCGGCGGTGCAATTGACAGCGAAGCGGCGGACAAAGGCGCGCGGTTTATGCAGGTCCTCGATGCGCATGGCATTCCGGTACTTTTCCTGTGTGACACACCTGGAAATATGGTCGGACCGGAGGCTGAAAAATCCGGCCTTGTACGTCATTGTTGCCGTCTTTTCCTGGTTGGTTCGAACCTTAGCGTACCGTTCTTTACAGTCGTCTTGCGCAAAGGATATGGCCTCGGAGCGCAGGCCATGGCGGGCGGGGGCTTTCATAATCCGCATTTTCTTGTTTCTTGGCCGACAGGTGAATTTGGTGGCATGGGCCTTGAAGGTGCGGTGCGGCTTGGCTACCGGGAAAAGCTGGCCTCAATTGATGATGTGGACGAGCGTGAAGTAACCTTCCAGAAATTGGTCGATGAGCTTTATGAAAAAGGAAAGGCCCTGAGTGCGGCATCCCTGTTCGAGATCGATAATGTCATCGATCCGGTGGAAACTCGCCAATGGATTTCAAGCGCAATAGATACACCCTACGTCAACAACAGGCTGGAAGGAAAGAAGCGCCCCTTTATTGATTCCTGGTGAAAAGTGGGCTGCGGCAAATAAAAAACGGGAGAGCAGGAGAAATGAGCAAGACTAATATTGATCCGCGTATGGCAACGGCAGAAGCTTGCGTAACCAAGCGACTGATTGACCGTTGGGCGGAGGAAGCGCCGGAGAAGGTTTATGCTGTCTTTGCCGATGGCAGTGAATGGACCTATCGCGATCTAAAAAAAGCTGTGGTGTGCACCGCCGCCGGTTTGCAGAAACTTGGGGTAAAGCAGGACGATCATGTCGTCAGCTGGCTACCGAACGGTCCCGATGCCATCCGTGTGTGGTTTGCGTTGAATTATATTGGCGCCGTTTATGTTCCAATAAATACGGCTTATCGCGGTGGGCTTCTCGCTCATGTTATTGAGAATTCTGACGCAGAATTGATCGTTGCCCATGCTGATTTGGTCGATAGGCTAATGGACGTTGATCTTGCAAAGCTGAAAAAGCTTGTCTGTCTCGGCGGTAAGGCAATAGCAGGCGCCGGTCTTGTTGTTTTGTGAGTTGAGGTTCTCTCACCGGTAATCGAGTTTGGTCTGGCGTCGCTCGAATGGCCCATCCAGCCGTGGGTTGCGCAGTCCATCATCTATACGTCCGGGACGACAGGGCCATCGAAAGGTGTGCTGTCCACCTATCTTCATCTCTATACCACGGGTGCGGTCATCCCGAGCCTGACGGGAGAAGACCGCTATATGGTCAATCTGCCGCTGTTCCATGTTGGCGGCACCCTCCCTGCGCATATAATGCTCGCACTTGGAGGATCCATTAGTGTCGTTGATTCCTTCAATACCCAAACCTTTCTGGAAACCGTTCGCCGAACGGAGACCACCTTCGTCATTCTCCTAGGGGTAATGGCTCAATTCCTGGCCAAACAGCCAAAAGCGGCGACGGACCGGGACAATCCGCTTAAAACAGTCGTGCTTGTCCCTTTCGATTTTAATCCGGCGGAGTTTTCCGCTCGGTTCGATGTACGTACTTTGACGCTTTTCAACATGACCGAGATTTCCTGCCCGATTATTTCGGAGATGGACCCGACCGTCCTGCATAGTGCGGGCAAGGTGCGCCCCGGCATAGAATGCCGGGTGGTTGACGAAAATGATTGCGAAGTGCCTGTCGGGCAGACCGGTGAGTTGATTGTCCGGTCTGACTGCCCCTGGACGATGAACAAGGGTTATTATAAAAATCCGGAAGCGACGGCGCGCGCATGGCAAAATGGCTGGTTCCACACCGGCGATGGCTTTCGAGCAGATGAACAGGGAAATTTATACTTTGTTGACCGGATGAAGGATGCCATTAGGCGAAGGGGTGAGAATATTTCGTCTTATGAGGTCGAGGCGGAAGTGCTCGCGCACCCCGATGTTAATGAATGCGCCGCAATCGCCGTTAAAAGTGAACTCAGCGAGGACGAGGTTATGGTTGTTATCGCCCCCGTCCCTGGCGCGGAGATCGATCCGGAGGAACTCACCCATTTCCTCGGCCCGCGAATGGCTCATTTCATGATTCCCCGTTATATTCGTGAGGTGGATGAGTTACCCAAGACCCCGACGCAAAAGGTACGCAAGACGGAGCTGCGGGATCAGGGTGTAACTGAGGATACCTGGGATCGAGATGATGCTGGCGTTGTTATCAAACGAGAGAAGCTTGGCGCCTAGTTGTTCCGGTGGGGCTGTGCTGATTAATGAAGGATGTGTTGGGCTTGGAGAATAACTACACAGGTGAAAGACGGGCCCAGGTAGATCGGAGGGCGAAATCCGACAGGCAGATGTTACGGGCTGCGATCAGCCTGATTGCTGCGCATGGATCGAAGAACGTGAGCATGGCGCAAATCGGTATGGCCGCGGGATACAGCAGGGGTCTGCCGTCGGAGCGGTTCGGAACGAAGCTCCGATTGCTTGAAGCTGTCGTCAGCACGACGGAGGCCTGGTTTGAAAAGCGTCTTCAAAGTGTGTTGGAAGGTAAGATAGGGCTGGACGCGTTGTCCGCGCGCATTATCGCGCATATGGAATCGGTTCGCGATTCTTCTGAGGCAGCCATCGCTCTTTACCAGCTAATTGTGGAAGCGACCGGTACAGTTGCTGAACTCAAGCCACGGATTACGGAGTTAAATCAGTCCTATGCCAATGGCATGATGATTCACCTGGAAGAGGCTCGCGCGAAAGGTGAACTAAAGGAAGGGATAGATATCGACCGCCATGCCCTCTCAATCGTTAGCGCGATGCACGGTTTGGCCATACAGGCTCTAATTCGGGACGATGTCGGTAGCCTTGGTCCGGATGTGCGTTACATCGCCACTATCTTTATCTCTACAATCGCAAAAGATTCAGAAAATATCGAGGCGATTTTTAAAAGCATTCACAAAGGAGCCGTTGAGTAGATCTGCTGGAAAGCTGATGAAACGGTAAGAGCTAACAAGGACTGAGTATGAGCAATTCCAAGCAAGATAACGAAATGCGAGCGAGAATAGCGCTGTTGTCCGAGGCGCGTGCAGCGCTGGATGATGCAGCACGGCCTGCAGCAATTAAGCGTCAGCGCGAGCGTGCGGAGTTCACGGCTCGCGAAAGGGTCAACATACTCTGTGATAATGGAAGCTTTCGCGAACTCGGCGGGCTGGTGCGTGAAAAAGACGCGAAACCAGGGGAATCACCAGCGGATGGAATGATTATAGGAACAGGTTTGATTGACCATCGGCCTGTCATTGTAGTTGCCCAGGACTTTACCGTTCAGGGCGGCAGCAGTGGTAAACTTGGAAGTGTGAAGCTTGAGCGGGCCGTGCTGCAGGCGATTCGCGAAGGAACCCCGCTCGTCTTACTGCTGGATGGTGGCGGGCACCGCATTCAGGACGGGCAGGACAGTCGCCATTTTTCTGCTGCTGCCCCGGTTTTTCACGACCTTGCCCGCCTCTCCGGTTGGGCGCCGATGGTAGCGGTGATGCTGGGCGCTGGGTTTGCGGGACCGACGAATTACGCTGGAATGGCGGATCTTGTGGTGATGGTGCGCGGGCAATCTACGATGGGGCTTTCTGGCCCCGCTCTGGTTCGCGCGGGTACTGGGGAAGTCATTGACAAAGAGGCGCTTGGCGGGACGGAAGTCCAGGTGCGTAAAAACGGTCTCGCCGATCTTGAGGTGGTTGATGAACATGCGGCCTTTGATGCAGTGCGAAGTTTTTTGAGCTACTTACCGTCAAATGCGAGAAAGCCGCTGCCGGTGGCGAGCGCACCGGCCGAAGATAATGATCGTGGTGAAGCGCTTTTGGACGTCGTACCGGTAAATACACGTAAGGCCTACAATGTACTCAAGGTCATCCAACTCATTGCGGACCCGGACAGTATTTTCGAAATAAAGCCGACCTATGCCCGAAACTGTGTGACGGCCTTCGCCCGGATGGCGGGGCGGCCGGTCGGCTTTATTGCAAATCAACCAATGCATATTGGCGGCATGATTACGTCGCCTGCATGTGACAAGATCGCCCATTTTGTTGCTCTTTGCGACGCATTCGGCCTTCCCTTGATCTACTTGATAGATGTGCCTGGTTTCTTTATCGGATCAAGCGCGGAAAAATCGCAGCTTGGCCGTCGCAGCGCCAAACTTATTTTTGAACTCGGCCATGCGACAGTACCGAGGCTTTCCGTCGTGCTGCGTAAAGGCTATGGCCTTGGTTATTTTGCGATGTGTGGGGGGCGCAGCTTTGATGCCGATGCAGCTCTGGCTTGGCCGACGGCCGAAATCTGCGCGATGTCGATTGAAGGCTCGGTTGATGTAGTGCATCGAAAGGAGATTGCGACCGCTCGCGATCCGGAGGCTCGGCGGATCGAGCTTATTGAAGAGATGAGAGTTCGGGTGACGCCGCTTGGTGGTGCGGAAGGCTATGGTCTTGACGATATAATTGATCCGCGAGAAACGCGCCCCCGGCTGATTGAAATACTTGAGAGAGCACCGGCCCGCCGTCAAAATTTAATGCCGCCGAAATTTCGATCAATCACGCCGATCTGACCGGCAACATTCATTTATGGCCGCCGGCCCAACTGCAAGAGGCTTTTTAATTTGAAGGAAGGGTGGTTAGATGATGTCCTTGCTTCCTTATCCGCATGCTTCGAAATGGCCCCTTCGTGATCAAGAGGATCGGTAAATCCGCATCTTTTTGCTTAAATATTTTTGCATTGCACAATTATTTCGCATGAGCAAAAATATAGGATGATTGAAGCTAATCCGTCCGTCCTTGTGGTCGACGAAAATAAAATCAGAGCGGCTATTATTGAGTCCGGCTTGCGTGAGGCTGGATATAAAAATGTTCATATTGTTGGGGACACATTCGGCCTCGGCCGTTGTATTGAGCAGATTTCCCCCGATGTGATTGTAATTGACCTTGAAAATCCTAATCGCGATCTTTTGGAAAGCATGTTTCAGCTATCCCGTACGGTGAAGCGGCCAATTGCCATGTTCGTTGATAAGTCAGACCAGACGTCGATTGAAGCGGCGGTCGATGCGGGGGTGTCGGCTTATATCGTTGATGGCCTGACGAAAGAGCGGGTGAAGCCAATCCTGGATATGGCTATTAGCCGTTTTAACGCTTTTGCGCGTATGTCGAGGGAGCTTCAGGATGCGCGAGATGAACTTGCGGGGCGCCGGATTGTCGATAAGGCGAAAGGTATCCTTATGAAAGCGCGGAATATCAGTGAAGACGAAGCCTATCAACTCCTTCGTAAAACCGCGATGAGTCAGAACCGGAAGATATCCGAAATAGCGCAAAGCCTCGTCACGGCGGAAAATCTGATAAATGATAAAAGATAACGAGAGGCAAAGAGATGTTTAAGGTGAGGGCCGGCTTCATACCTCTGACGGATTCAGCATTGCTGATTGCGGCTCTTGAAAAGGGCTTCGCAAAGGAAGTGGATATAGATCTGGAGCTTGTGCGTGAGTTCTCATGGGCTAACATCCGCGACAGAATGGCGGTGGGGCATTTTGACGTGGCCCATATGCTGGCGCCGATGCCAGTCGCTGCGGCTATCGGCCTCTCTCCCGTTCCTGTCGAAATCCTTGCGCCAATGGCACTTGGATTGGGCGGCAATGCTGTAACCGTCTCGACATCCCTTTATAAACTCATACAGGAGCAGGGGTATAGCGGTTCGCTCGATCCGGCCGAAGCGGGTAGATCCCTCGCTCTTCTGATCGAAAAACGCCGCACAGACAATTTGCCGGATTTGGTGTTTGGTGTTGTTCATCCTTATTCGTGCCACAACTATGATCTGCGCTATTGGCTTGCGGCTTGCGGGATTGATCCAGAAAAGGACTTGCAAATCGTTGTTTTGCCGCCGTCCTTGATGCCGGATGCGCTATCTGTCGGTAATATTGATGGGTATTGCGTTGGTGAACCTTGGAACTCTGCCTCTGTCGCCGCTGGAACCGGCGCCATACTGACAACGAAATCCAGGCTTTGGCAATCCAGCCCTGAGAAAGTTCTCGGTGTAACAAAGCGGTTAGCACTAGCAAACCCGGATATTCTCGACAGCATAATCTGCGGCCTTACAAATGCGGCTAAATGGTGCGGTGACCCGGCGAACCACGGTGAACTTGCGGACATTCTAGCCAGACCCAATTATCTGGACCAGCCAGCTGATATACTCCTGCCAGCGTTATCTGGCGACATTGCAATTATGGGTAAGCAATCTCTCCATGACGTAGATTTTTTTATGCCGTTTGATCGTGCTGCTAACTTTCCTTGGAGGAGTCACGCCCTCTGGTATTATAGCCAGATGGTGCGATGGGGGCAGACAGCCTTCAATGCCAAGAATGTCGAATGGGCCGCGGCAAGTTTTGCGCCTGATATCTACCGTCGTGCGGCCGCAAAGATGCAGATCGCGGTTCCGGCGGCAAATGCGAAGGTTGAAGGCGCACTTATTGCGTCAACGGCTGTCGGCGCGGGCAACAATGCACTGTATCTCGGACCCGATGGTTTCTTTGATGGCGCTTTGTTTGATCCTGAAAAGTTGGAAGACTACATTGCGTCCCAAAAAAATGAGCGAATGACGAAAGTTTAAGCTCAAAAATTGTGCGCCGCACAATTTTTAGGCAGTGCCGTGAGCTGTTTTAGCGACGCGAGTTTCCTTACTATCTATCTATCCATTTGAAAAATAACAATAAAAGTAAATTTTTAAGTTTTGGCATAGTATGTGCTTATAAGTGGATAGACGTAAATTCAGTCACACTATAAACGTCCAACGATGGGCGTTGATTTTGGCAAAGTCGCCGATCGCGGTGTTTCCGGTCCTCCGGAGCACTAAGCGATAGGCGGCTTTTTTTGTTCTGGCCCAAAAGGCAAATGAAAGAGGAGAGAAGAGATGAAACCAATTGATTTCATGCGCAGAACATTCATGGTCGCGGCGGCCTCTTCTGTGATGATGATATCCGGGCTAACCCTGGCCAAGGCCGATATGCTTGAGGTGGAAAAGGATGAGTTGAAGTTCGGCTTCATCAAGTTGACCGACATGGCACCGCTCGCTATCGCCTATGAAAAGGGATACTTCGAAGATGAGGGTCTCTTCGTTACTCTAGAGCCACAGGCTAACTGGAAAGTGCTACTTGATCGGGTTATTACGGGCGAATTGGATGGCGCTCATATGCTTGCCGGACAGCCCCTTGCGGCAACGATTGGTTTCGGCACGAAAGCACATATCGTTACGCCTTTCTCCATGGACCTGAACGGGAACGGCATTACCGTTTCCAACGAAGTCTGGGAGATGATGAAAGAACATATCCCGATGGACGCAGAGGGTAAGCCGGTTCATCCAATTAAGGCTGATGCCTTGAAACCCGTTGTCGACAAGTTCAAATCAGAAGGCAAACCCTTCAATATGGGGATGGTCTTCCCGGTCTCGACACATAATTATGAACTCCGCTATTGGCTGGCTTCCGGCGATATTCATCCAGGCTACTATTCCCCTAAAGATGTTTCGGGTCAGATCAAGGCCGACGCTCTCCTGTCAGTGACACCGCCACCGCAGATGCCCTCAACCATGGAGGCGGGAACAATTGTCGGCTATTGCGTTGGTGAGCCGTGGAACCAGCAGGCCGTCTTCAAGGGGATTGGCGTTCCGGTCATCACCGACTATGAAATATGGAAAAATAACCCGGAAAAAGTCTTCGGTATTACCAAAGAGTTCACCGAAAAATATCCGAACACAACATTGGCGCTTACCAAGGCCCTCATTCGTGCTGCCAAGTGGCTGGATGAGAATGACAACGCCAACCGCCCGGAGGCTGTGGAAATACTCGCTCGCTCCGAATATGTCGGCGCGGATGCCGAAGTTATCGCAAATTCCATGACCGGAACCTTTGAATATGAGAAGGGTGACAAGCGGGACGTGCCGGACTTCAACGTGTTCTATCGCTATTACGCGACTTATCCCTACTATTCAGATGCAATCTGGTATCTCACTCAGATGCGTCGTTGGGGCCAGATTGCCGACCAGAAAGATGATGCCTGGTACGCTGAGGTCGCAAAATCCGTATACCGGCCAGACATTTACCTGAAAGCCGCGCAGATGCTGGTCGACGAGGGAAATGTCGATAAGGCGGATTTCCCCTGGGAAACAGACGGATACCGCGAACCGACGTCAGCTTTCATTGACAATATCACCTATGACGGACGGAAGCCCAACGCCTACATCGACTCGCTCACTATTGGTTTGAAGAATGGTGAGAAAATCGAAGGCGGTCTTGTCACTGGCGGGTAATTTTGGATGAATTGGCGCATTTGCGTGAGGCGGATGCGCCAAAATTTCTTAATTGATAAAGGAACAGGAAATGTCGGAATCAACCGCGAGTGAGGCCCTGAATGTCGGTCAATCAGCCGCCCAAATCGCGAAAAGAGAAAAACTATTCTCGATTGTTAATCGGGCGTCCGGATGGCTTGATGCGCTTGGGTTTTCGTGGGCAACGCCACTTATCAAGATGGCGATTGGCGATAGCCCGAAGGAGCAGTTGGCAGAGCTTCGCCGTGTTCTGTTTATTCCTCTCACCGGAATTGTGCTTTTCCTCATTGCCTGGGGTGTGTTGGCGCCGCAGGTAAATACCTCTCTTGGGGCTATTCCCGGTCCTGCCCAGGTCTGGGAGCAGGCAGTCAATCTCTGGGAAGATCATACCCGTGAAAGAGGGAAGGCAGCCGCATTCTATGAGCGCCAGGATAAGCGAAATGAAAAATTAGTCGCGGCGGGTAAGGCGGATAAAGTCAAATATCGGAATTATACCGGTAAGCCAACTTATCTGGACCAAATCGTTACGTCCCTATTTACTGTTGGTCTGGGCTTTGTGATCGCAGCACTTATTGCCATTCCACTCGGCATCGCATCGGGCCTTTCCAAGTCGGTCAATGGGGCAATTAATCCGCTTATCCAAATTTTCAAACCGGTCTCGCCGCTTGCCTGGCTGCCGATCGTGACGATGATTGTTTCGGCGGCCTATGTAAACCCTACGGAGCTGTTACCTAAATCACTGGTGATTTCGGCCGTGACAGTCACACTTTGTTCACTCTGGCCGACTTTGATCAATACTGCGCTCGGCGTTGCATCTGTCGATAAGGACTTGATGAATGTCGGTCGCGTCTTGCAATTACCGACGGCGAAAACCGTGACCAAACTGGTGTTACCTTCGGCGCTTCCTCTAATTTTTACCGGGTTGCGACTGTCGCTTGGCGTTGGCTGGATGGAGCTGATCGCGGCCGAGATGCTAGCGCAAAACCCCGGCCTTGGAAAATTCGTCTGGGATGAATTCCAGAACGGATCGTCGCAATCACTTGCAAAAATCATGGTGGCAGTCATCACAATTGGGCTGATCGGTTTCGCACTCGACCGGGTTATGTACGCGCTGCAGCGGGCTTTTACCTTCTCGGCAAACCGGTAGGGAGGACAGTATGTCAATTATAGAAATTTCCGGACTGTCGAAGCATTTCACGGAAGGCCATGAGAAATCGGAGGTGCTGGAGAACATAAACCTTAAAGTCGAGAAGGGGGAATTCATTGCGATTGTTGGTTTTTCAGGCTCTGGTAAGACCACGCTTATTTCTGTGCTTGCGGGTCTGATCGACCCCGACGAGGGCGGTATTATTTTCAAGGGTAAGGAAATAACCGGGCCCGACCCCGAGCGTGGTGTCGTGTTCCAGTCATACTCGTTGATGCCATGGCTTACCGTTAGGGGAAATGTTGCGCTGGCCGTAGACACCGTATTCAAGAAGAAGAGCCGGACGGAGCGGGAGGAAATTACACAGAAATATATCGAGATGGTGGGTTTGTCACATGCTGAAGCCCGCAAACCGGCGGAACTTTCCGGGGGAATGCGGCAGCGCGTCGCAGTTGCACGGGCGCTCGCCATGCAGCCGGAGGTCTTGCTGCTGGACGAACCGCTTTCGGCTCTGGATGCGCTGACCCGTGCCAAGCTACAAGATGAATTTGCCGAGATTTCTGAAGAGGAAAAGAAAACCATTATCCTGATTACCAATGACGTTGATGAAGCAATTTTGCTGGCGGACCGTGTCATTCCTCTGAAGCCCGGTCCGAAAGCGACACTCGGGAAGGAGTTCATCGTTAATTTAGCGCGCCCACGGGACAGGGCGGATATGAACAGTGATCCCGAATTTATCCGGCTGCGCGGGGAGATCACTGAATATCTGATGGAACTCGGTGCGGCGCGTACGGGTGCGACGGAGCAGGATGATCTGACGCTTCCAAACGTGGGTCCTATTACTCAGAGCGAACCTCTGCCCGCAGCCTATGTAGAGGCAGGATCGTCACCGAGAACTGAACGCTATCTGGAGTTCAGCGAAACCTGCAAGGTATATCCGACGCCGACGGGTCCTCTCACAGTTGTTGACGGATTTGACCTTAAGATCAACAAAGGTGAATTTATTACGTTGATTGGTCATTCTGGATGCGGCAAATCGACCGTTTTGTCCATGGTTGCCGGGCTCAATAGTATTACGGATGGTGCCATAGTTCTGGACGGTACTCATGTCACCAAAGCGGGTCCGGATCGGGCCGTCGTATTTCAGGCGCCGTCATTGCTGCCGTGGATGACGGCCTATGACAATGTCGCGCTCGGTGTCGATCGTGTGTATCCGAAGGCAAGCAAGGCAGAGAGACAGGATATCGTCGAATATTATCTCTCAAAGGTCGGCCTTGCGGATTCCATGCATAAAGCGGCGGCGGGGCTTTCCAGCGGAATGAAGCAAAGGGTCGGGATCGCTCGCGCCTTTGCACTTTCCCCCAAACTTCTGCTGTTAGATGAGCCTTTCGGCATGCTCGATAGCCTGACTCGATGGGAACTTCAGGATGTTTTAATGGAAGTCTGGAAACGGACGGAAGTCACGACCCTTTGCGTGACCCATGATGTTGACGAAGCCATTCTTCTCGCGGATCGCGTTGTCATGATGTCAAACGGGCCGAATGCGCGTATCGGCAATATCATGAAAGTTGATCTGCCGCGCCCGCGTTCGCGAAAAGAACTGTTGGAACATCCCGATTATTACGCTTATCGCGAAGAACTTCTCGGATTTCTCGAAGCTTATGAAGGGGGTGCAAACCCGAGCGAGAAACAGCTTGAATCCATTCGACAAAAGCGCGCCGAGCGTATTGCGCGTCAGCAGGCGGCTGCTGACATCCCTCTAAGTTCAACTGCAAACTGACGGAGCGGGAGATGAAACAAAAACTCGTAATCATTGGTAATGGAATGGCGCCGGGACGGATGCTGGAACATCTGTTCGATATGGATCCTGATGCCTTTGACGTCACCATATTCAACGCGGAACCGCGGGTGAACTACAACCGCCTGATGTTATCACCTGTCCTGTCTGGAGAGAAAACCTATACCGATATTATCACCCACGACGATGATTGGTATTCGGATCATGGCGTGACCTTGCATAAAGGCGCGCGGGTGGCTGAAGTCGATCGAGACGGAAAAAAAGTAGTCGCCGAAAATGGCGTTACAGCAGGTTACGACAAGCTGGTCGTTGCCACCGGCTCCCTGCCGATCATGATACCGCTTCCCGGCCATACTTTGGAGGGAGTTCTTGTATACCGAGATCTGGATGATGTTGCCCAGATGCTGGAAGCTGCAAAATCCGGCGGTCGGGCCGTTGTTATT
>CALEMG010000209.1 GCA_937910835.1 uncultured Alphaproteobacteria bacterium
CAGAAATCTCGATTTGATTGCGGCCTTTGTCTTGTCCATCTTTCAGTATGTGCTTGTCCTTGAATCCCTCCATCTTCTCGGCGGCGCCATGGAAATCACCGGGCTTTCCTGGACAGGTTATATTGTGTCCGGGGTTGCTGGCCTTTTCGCAAATGCCATCCCCATATCTCCAGGTGGCCTCGGCATCGGTGAAGCAGCCTTCGGCCAGATTGCGCATCTTCTGGAATATCAACCGACAGATACCGCCTATAGCTCGGTGTTCCTCGCCATGCGCACCTTGACCTTACTCACTGCCGTGTTTGGACTAGTTCCCTTCCTTCTCTATCGTGACGCGGTGAATGCTGTGACCCGGGACAAGGATACATTGCAGAAGAACGAGGCCTGAGAATGTTCCAGACCGTCTTTTTTCTATTGCTCTGTTCTTTATTGATCGGACTTGGACTGCATATATGGATGATGCGCAGAACCCACGGGAAGCATATCTATTTAATGGCCTTCCTGCTGCTCAATAGCGCTCTGGTACTGACCACTTTTCTCTTCAATATGGCCGCGCCGATTCCCGCCGAAGGCATTCTCCTTGCGGTCATTTTTACGGAGAGCTTCGTGGTCGTCCATTGCTTCGTCCTGGTGGGCGTGGTCCATGATTCCCCGACATTGGCAATCGTGAAAGCGTTAATGGCGAATGAGCCAGAAGGACTTACTGAAGAAGGATTGAACAGATTTATTAAAGCACATCCCTTTGTCACCTCCCGGCTTGATGCGCTCAGAACAACCGGGGATGTGTCCGAGCGGGACGGACGCCTGTTCCTGACAGCACGTTCGAAATTTATCCTGGCCTTAATTGGGACCTATGCGCGCATTATTCGGGTCGATCGGGAAACGGGTTAGAATATGCTGATTATATTCATCACGATAATCCTAACGCTTACAATCGCCGTCCTTTTCGATCTGCTCGTCGCACGCTTTACCGGCAAAAGGATTTTAGGCTATGTGGCAAGTTTCCTGATCACGCTGATTGGGTTTCCACTGATTATCATCCTTGTCACGCCCGCCGCCAACGATGTCTTTGAAATCATTATCGCGCTCGGGATCGCCCTGATGTGGTGGTTTATCTATCTCAACGCCGTGCAGGCGGTTGAATCCTCGCTTCGGATCCGGATGCTGATGGAGATTCAGGCGCGCGGCGGTGCGCTTAGCGTCGATGAATTGCATGCCGCCTACAGTGATGAACGGCTAATCCGGATACGGCTCAAGCGCCTCGAAGAGGCAGGCGCTGTAACAACCGTTGGAGGACTGCGGCGCCTGCAATCGAAAAAGTTACTAAATGCGGCGCTATTCTTCACGGCGCTTAAACGGATCATCCTCAATAAGACGAGTCAGTTTGACGGAGTCGGGAATTAACGACCCCTCCCCTATCCCCAGTGCATTTTTGAACTGCTTGATATGAAGAGGCTGCCTTCCTTGTAGGAAACAGGAATGTCTGCAACGGTCTTTGCCTTTTGCCATCCCGTTTTTTGCGAAAACAGCCCGACTTTCAAGTCAGTGAAATAACTGTATATTTCCTGCGCATTTTCCGCAGTTCCAACCTCGACAATAGTCTCCAGCTTTTCCCAATAGGCGGAAGGCACCGCCTTCAGAATGACAGTCTCATGCCCTTCCGCATCGATTTTCGCAAAATCCACATCGCGGAAAACATCCCCGGCAGCTTTGACCTCGACCATATATTTTGTCAGTTCCCCATATGGATTGTTTTTGGCCCCGGCCAGATGGCTGCCCGTTGTGTTTCCCTCAACGCGGATAAACTCGCTCATCCCGTCTTCGTTGGAAACCGCCGCTTTTACCGGTGTTACGTTGCCAGTTACTTCATTCAGCTGCAACCTTTCGACCAGCCAATCGAAATGGTGGTCATCGGGCTCATAACTGGTGACGTGAAAACCAAGTTTCGCCATCAGGATAGAATGCAGTCCGAGATTGGCGCCGATATCAATCGTCTTTTTATAACGGCCCTTATTGGCGAGATAGAAGCTGAACAGGATCAATTCATCCAGACCAAAGAGATCAAGCGAGTCGATCGCTCCCATTCTCTGATATGGCATGACGAGATCACCAAAAGGACCGAAGGGAACATTTTTCGCTTCCGCCGACTTGAAATCAGAATTGCCGATGAAGTCAAGGCAGCAGGATTCCAGAAGCTTATAGAGGTAGCTGTCCCGGGCATGTAAAGAAGGTGTCGACTGCAAGGCCTCAAAAAGATCATGTTCCGCGATATTCATCCGATGCGTTCCCGTCGTCGAAAGTAACTAACAATTGGTTCGATCCGTATTTATACGGAATATGTCGGAATGACCATCTCTTCTTCGACAACTTCATTACCGAGGGCTGGCAACTGGTCTTCCAACGGCGCGCCAAATTTCAGAACCGGATAAAGCCGCTGATCCGGATTGATCTCGACATTCACAAAAATCGGTCCCTCTTCGGCAAAAATTTCAGCTAGCTGGTTTTCCATCTGCGACGCGTCGTCCATAGTGACGGTTTTCAGTCCCATCGACCGGGCAACCGCCGGAAAATCAGTAAAGGCCAGCCCCGACGGCTCATGAACGCCGACATAGTTTGCATTCAGCCAAGTTTCCAGCGTCTGTTTCTGGATACCGTGCCCGTGATTGTTAAAAAGGAAGATACGGAGCTTCATCCTGTGTTTTACGGCGGTCGCCAACTCAGGCAGGCAGATCATAAGCCCGCCATCTCCGATCAGGCAGGTGAAGCTTGATTGGGGCTCTGCCGCCGCCGCCCCGATGGCGGCCGGAAGGGAATATCCCATCGGCGTGTTGTTCCAGGCGGAATGCAGTCGTTGGCCTTCCTTGAAACGAAAGGCGTTGCATGTCCAGGTGAGATTGCCCCCGGTATCGGCATAAATCGTCTCACCGGCTGGCACAAAATCTGATAGCGCATCGATGAACTGATAAGCGTTGATACAGCCTTCTTTCGGCTCAGGGTCAAAATTTTCCTCTGAGAAATCAGCCTTCCAACGCCCTATTCTCTCCAGCCATTCTGACACCGGTGCACGATCTGCGGCTTTCGCGCTTCTTTCGATCAACGGAAGCGCCGCATCGAGCCGGGTTTCAATCCGATGCGATATCTTAACACCAAAACCGTCGAACTTGTCCATTTCACCCGCACTGGCGTCTATCATCGCGATCTCCGCCTGTCGGGCAAACGCCGGTAAGATCCCGCCTGTCAGATTTTGCGAAAGCCGGCTTCCCAGGCAAAGCAGAAAATCCGCATTCTGAACCACATAGTTGCCGGTTCTCGGTGCATACACACCGAAACTTCCCATATTGAGAGGATGGTCGTGTGGCAGAAGATCAACCGCCGCCCAGCTCGTCAATACAGGCGCCCCCAAAGTGTCGGCCAGCGCCGACAAGTCATATCCAGTGTCCGGTGTCTTGAGGCCACCGCCGAAAATAACCACCGGTCGGCGGGCGGCGAAAAACTTCTGCATGACGTCGGTAATTTGACTCTCGATATTGCAATCGTCCTGTTCCGGCGGCTGAAAACCTATCAGGTTCTCCGGATCGATATCGGCCCGTTGGAAATCATCGGGAATATCCAGCAAGACGGAGCCGGGCCGTCCCTCAAAAGCCATGTGGTAGGCTTTCTCCAAGCAATAGCGGATATCGGACGGCTTTTTAAGCTGTTCGGCATATTTGGTCACCGTTCCGAAAATTGAGACAACGTCGGTTTCCTGAAATCCCCGTTGCCTGATGTCAAGATCGCCTTTAAGACGGTGGGCGGCCACCTGCCCGGTCAACATCAAGGTCGGGACGCTATCATAAAATGAGCAACAGGTTCCGGTCAGCAGATTTGTCGCCCCCGGCCCACTGGTGGTGATCGCAACACCGAGTTTTCCGGTGAGGCGAGCATAACCATCCGCCGAGATTGCCGCGCTTTGCTCATGCTGTGAGCAGGTAAACTCAATCCCTTCCTGCCTGGAAACGGAATCAAGCAAATGTACGGCCGCACCACCGGACATGCCGAAGACCTGTGTTACGCCTTTGTCAGCGAGGAATTTGATCACATATGAGGATAGCTTCATTGAACCCGTCTTGCCTCTCGTTCAGTCGCTTTTATGTTGGTTACCGGAGCGGCGCAACCGGAACATATCTTCGTCTCGCCGAAGCGACGCAGAAAGCGCGGCGCCACCGTCACGCCAATCGTCATGCACAACTGAAAAATTCCGACCCGCCGTTTCCGGTCGGGCAAAGCACCAATTAATCAGAGCAAAAATATCCTCGATCGGCGTTCCCGCCTCATTTCCTTCAATAAAGGCCAGGGTCGCAGACAGATTGTCGCCCGCCGCCCCTCCCGCCGCCAGCGTCTGGTCATGGATTTTGCTTGCCACCCACCCCGTTCCGATGGCAACGCAATGCAGGTCCGGCGTCTCGTCACTGATCAGCTCACAGAATTTGACCAACATCACCTTGCCCAGCGAATAGGCCGAATAATTTGCAAAGGCCCTCATTATGTCACCGCCGACAAGAAAGGACACTTTTGCAACTTCTTCAGGCCGACGGAAAGGAGCGAGGCAATGCAAAAGCCCAAGATGCTGCAGTGAATTAACCGTAACAGACTTTTTCAAGTCGTTG
>CALEMG010000210.1 GCA_937910835.1 uncultured Alphaproteobacteria bacterium
CCGAAGGGGATAACATCTGTCTCCACGCCCGACGCGCCACCGAGCATCGCATGCTCCCCAATACGGACAAACTGATGGACCGCCGAGAGGCCGCCGATGATAACAAAGTCACCAAGTTCAACATGCCCACCCAGCGTCGCGTTATTCACGAGGATAACATGATCACCAAGGATACAGTCATGAGCAACATGAGCTCCGATCATGAGCAAGCAATGATTACCAATTTCGGTTCGCATGCCGCCTCCCTCCGTGCCGGGATTGATCGTGACATGCTCGCGGATAATGCAATTCTCTCCGATGCTGAGTGTTGATCGCTCACCATTGTATTTCAAGTCCTGCGGCGCGTGCCCGACTGAGGCGAATGGATAAATGGTCGTGCCCTGCCCGATATGGGTGCAGCCATCCACGGCAACATGTGATTTCAGCGTCACAGTCGCATCAAGTGTTACATCCTTGCCGACAACACAAAAAGGACCGACGACCGCGTCCGGATGGACCGATGCGCCGTCTTCAATAATTGCCGTCTGGTGAATATTGCCCATTCGGTATCCAGTTACCCTAACAAATCAGATAAGTTATTGCGCTATAGTTAGTGCGGAACAGGCCGGATCACAAATCAAGCTGTGTTACAACCGGTTACCTATTGAATTAGTTAACGATCATGGCTGAAAAATCGGCTTCGGCCACCTTCTTGCCATCCACCTGCACTTCACCGGAAAACCGCCAGACAGCGCCTCGGCTCTGTTTGACATGAACATGCACATGCATCGTATCGCCGGGTGTCACGGGCTTGCGAAAGCGGGCGTTGTCGATGGACATAAAGAGGACCTGCTTTCCCTGAGATTCTCCGCCGAGGGTCTTGATAACGAGAACCCCTGCCGTCTGCGCCATTGATTCCACAATCATTACGCCGGGCATAATCGGCCGGCCCGGAAAATGTCCCTGAAATTGAGGCTCATTCATGGTGACATTCTTGATACCCGTTGCCGAAACTCCGGGAACAATATCCACCAGCCGGTCCACCAACAAGAGCGGATACCGATGCGGTATCATCTCCATAACCTGAAGAATATCGAGGGTGTCAGCCGTATCTGCGGGGGATTTTTCAGTCATGTTACAGAACCCTTGCTAATCGATAATTTACGCAAAATCGCCATCTGGCGGAAAAATTGTTTGCGGGGCCGTGCGGGAAAGCCGGCATAAATTTCACCCGGCGGAATATCGGAAATAACGCCGGACTTTGCTGATATCTGCGCGCCTCGTCCAATTGTTATATGGCCAGCCAAACCAACCTGCCCTCCGATAACAACCTGATCTTCTATGACCGTGCTACCGGAAATTCCCGTTTGTGCAGCAATAATCACATCATTGCCAATGGTGACATTATGCCCCACCTGTACAAGATTATCGAGCCACGTGTTATCGCCGATGATGGTATCCGGCCCGGACCCTCTATCGATCGCCGTATTCGCGCCAAACTCGCAGTTTGAGCCTATAATAACCCGCCCCAGCTGAGGTATCTTGACATTCCCAGTTGCATCCGGGGCAAATCCAAAGCCGTCCTGCCCCACCTTGACGCCGTTATGCATGACAACATTATCGCCAATATGGCAGTAGCTTAGCACCACACTAGCGCCAATACGGCAATCCTTGCCAAGTCGAGTGCCTTTGCTCAGCACGGCATGCGTGCCGATGATTGAGTTAGCACCGATAACGACATCATCCTCAATAACGACATAAGGCCCAATAGACGCGTTCGCACCGAGCACCGCCTTTGGCGAGATAATCGCCGGTGGACGTACGCCGCCGGATCCGAGCACAGGTGCATAGAATTTATTGGCAATCCGTGCATAAGCCTTGTAGGGGTTTTCCGCAACGAGGATGGCGAGGCCTTTCGGAAATTTTTTAAGGGCCTTGTGGCTCGCAATGCAGGCCGTAGCATTGGTATTCAGAAATTTTTCCAGATATTTTGGATTGCTGAGAAAAGTGAGATCACCCTCCCCGGCCTGATCGAGGGGACGAACATCGGAAATCATAACGCATGGATCAACGCCAGGCCCCAATTCGATATCCGGTATTTCAGCGAGTTCCGCGAGTGAGAATGGTCCCGCAACATGATAAAAATGTGGATCAGGCATCAGTTTTTCTTCAATGGAACAATTTCGACCTTGATCTTCTTAAGATCTTTATTGAGTCGTCCCATCACTTCATCTGTAATTTCGAGGGGTTTCTCGACAAACAGGACCTCGCTGACGTCTAGGACCAGGGCGGCGCCATTCTCATCCATCACTTCACGTATAATCGGCAGCATTTGCGATCTGATTTCATCGAGTGCTTTCACCCGACTGAGCTGCAGTTGTCTGCTTTTCTCTTGTACCTTGACTCGAAACTCAGCTGCCTTGCGATTGAAATCAGATTGTTTCTTCGAATAAGCATCAGGTGTTACAAGGGTTTTCTGCCGCTCAATCTGCGCGCGCTCGTCTTTAAGTTTTTTCTCAGCCGCCGTTAGTTCCGTTTTGGCTTTTTCGTCAAGCGCCTTTACTTGAGCATTTATGTCCTTAACGACATCCAGCTCACGCATGATCTTTTGCATATCTACAACACCGATAATCGCCGACGAAGTTGTTTGCGCAGCGCTTACATGAACAGAGCCGAGCAATAGACAAAAAAGAATAAAGGATGTTCGCGCTATTCGTCGGGTCATGGTTCCTTTCCTAGAATCGCGTTCCAAAATCAAACTGGAAAATCTCGTCCTTATCATAGTCTTCCTTCAGTATAGGAACCGCGACATTTATCTGTATCGGCCCAAAGGGCGAAACCCAGTTAAGACCAACGCCAACCGCAGCTCTTATGCTTGGGTCATCAACAATACCTGGATCATTGTCGTCGATTTCCGTCAACGTTCCTACATCAATAAAAGTTCGGCCAAGAACACCGTATTCATCGGGGAGCCCGATCGGGAAACGAAGCTCTGACGAGGCAACGAAATATGCATTGCCACCAAGAGCATCTCCAGAAGCAAGATCGCGCGGCCCAATCCCGCGGCTTTCAAACCCACGGAAGTTACGCCCCCCGACATTATACCGCTGCGCCAAGATCACATCTTCGCCCAACCCAAATATATATCCACCGGTTATACCGGCACTTAACACAACATCATTCTCATAGACGGGGAAAAACCGGATATAGCTTGCATTTGTGGCAAGAGAACGGACATCCCCGCCAAGTCCGGATACTATCTGCCCGAAAGTATATTTACTGCCCGTTGTTGGCAACAGCGTATCATCCAGATCACTGATCGTAACTGTATAGCCAACCGAGGAAATCAGGTACTCTCCAGCCGATTTTTGAATACTGACGGGTGCGGTGGATTGCACATTGTCGATTTTTTCATTTACCAAGCTATAGAAAACATCGCCGCGAATATGCTCTTTAATCGGGAAGCCAGACCTGAGAGTAAAGCCTGTACGTTCCAGATCATACCCGCTTTCATCCTGATAGTCTCGGACTGTCCTGAATATATCGAAGCCAGCACTCAGATCGCGATTAAGGAAGTAGGGCTCCGTAAACCCGATATCGATTGTCTGGCTATCAGAGCCGACAGAGATGCCAAATCGCAAGTCCTGTCCACGGCCAAGCAGGTTTCGTTCGCGAATTTGCAGATCCGCCGATACGGAATCTGTCGTGGAGAAGCCCGCACCGACGCTGAGCTCCCCTGTTGATTTTTCCTGCACATCGACATTAATGATCGTTTTGTCGGCGTCTGTCCCCTCATCCTGTGTCACTTCGACCTTTTCAAAGAAATCAAGGCCGCGAACCCGCGATTGTGAAAGCCGTAGCAGTGCTGTGTTAAAGGCATCCCCTTCGGCGAGCTTCATCTCCCGCCGGATAACATAGTCAAGTGTTCGAACGTTACCCGTGATATTAATCCGCTCAACATAGACTCGCGGTCCTTTGTTGATTTCATAAGTAACTGAAATTTTCAGATTTTCACGATCGCGGTCAATACGCGGACGTACATTTACGAATGCGTAGCCGAGCTTGCCCAATTCAAAGGTAATCTTCTGGATGGTATCTTCTATCTTGTCGGCATTATAGGTCTCGCCTTCAATAGTCGTCACCTGCTCCATCAACGCCTCAGGCGACACGTCCTTGATTTCACTCTTGACGTCAATGGCACCGAAGCTGTACTTCGGCCCCTCTTCAACGGCAAAAGTAATGAAAAATCCATCCCTGTCCGGCGTCAACTCCGCAATGGCCGAGACTACGCGGAAATCGGCATATCCCTTGGAGAGATAGAACTTACGCAACAGTTCGCGGTCAAAGGTCAACCGGTCCGGATCATAGGTGTCTGAGTCCGACAGAAAATTATACCAGCGGGTTTCTTCGGTTGAAATCTCGCTCAGCAACTGGCTGTCGCTGAAATTCTTATTCCCGTAAAAACGGATTTTCTTGATCCCCGTCTGCTCGCCTTCATTGATCTCAAAGACAAGGTCAACACGGTTCTCCGGTAGTAGAATAACCTTCGGTTCAACGGTTGCCGCAAAGCGACCACTTCGACGATACACCGTGATAATGCGTTGTACATCGTTCTGCACTCTTGCACGGGTATAGACAATACGTGGCCTGAGCTGAATTTCCGCCGCCAGCGTTTCATCTTCAATGCGACGGTTCCCCTCGAACGCCAACCGGTTGATAATGGGGTTTTCAACGACATCGACGACCAGCACCGTGCCGTCCTGACGAATGGAAACATCCGCGAACAAGCCAGTATTAAAGAGCGCCTTGAGCGATCGGTCAACACGGGAGCTATCATAAGGGGCTCCTGCGGTTACCAGCAGATAAGATTTTACAGTGTCATCCTCAATCCGCTCGTTACCCTCTACCCGGACTTCGGAAATTATAACTGATGATTGCGCGTAAACATGCGGGCTGATCGACAGCGTCGCCGAGAGCATTGCAAATGCGAACACTGCAAATAATACAAAAACGCGCAAAATCCCACCCCCCTGAGCGGACAGCCTCAATTAACGTCGATCAGTTTTATCAGACCTAGCCTGTCAGGAAAACATGCCTGTAAAAAAATCTTTTACCCACGGTTTGTTAATGTCATTCCATGTTGCAAATATCATTAGCATCAGTACGAGCGATAGTCCAATTCTGAAACTAAAATCCATGGCTTTTGCAGAGGGTGGTTTGCCGCGCACGGCTTCATAGGCATAAAAGGCTAGATGCCCGCCATCAAGCATAGGAACCGGGAATAAATTAATCAGGCCAAGACTGATGGAGACGAAGATCATAAAATTGAAGAGTGAAAGAGCGTTATCGAGCAACCCCTCACCTCGCTTCGCCGCGTCGCCGGACATTTTCAGAATGCCGAGGGGGCCGCTCAGTTCCTTCGTATCCCGTGTCCCCACAATCATCAGCCCGACGCCTTTCAGCGTTGCCGTGGTGATAAACCATGTCTGGTCGCCAGCACTCGCAAGGGCGCTAACAGGGCCGTGTTTGACAAACTCCCGCCCTGTCGAGACAATCCCAAGACGTCCAATGCGCTGCACATTGCCATCAGCGTCAATTTCTTCAACAATATGTGGTGTGATCGACACATCGACAATACGCCCGTCCCGATCTACTTTCATCATGAGTGGTTCATCCAGACCCACCAGCACGGTCCGGCGTAATTCCTCAAAACTGTCGATTGCGGCACCATTTACGGAGAGCACTCGGTCTCCTGGTTCAATCCCGGCTTCTGCCGCTGCACTGTCTGCCTGCACTTCGCCGGCGACTGGCGGGGTCTGTGCCTGCCCCAATGCCATAAACAGGATCGCCATGGCGACAATTGCGAAGATAAAATTGGCAGCCGGGCCGGCGAAAACAATGGCAGTCCGTTGAAGCAGCGATTTATGATGGAAGCTGACTTTCTTTTCTTCTTCGGGCATGTCATCAATCTCGTCCGAGGCATCGCTTGCTACGCCAGCGTCCCCATGAAACTTGACATATCCCCCGAACGGAACAGCGCAGACTTTCCACCGGCATCCATTTTTATCATATCGCCCCCAAAGCTCGGGGCCGAAGCCGATCGCGAAGGCATCACCCTTCACGCCGCAGAGACGCGCCACCTTGTAATGCCCATACTCATGGACAAACACAAGAACCGTGATAACGACAACAAATGCCGGAATGTAGATCCAGTTCTCTATCAGAAAATTCATTTAACTCTACGCTTTCGATTTCCGCTTAAATTGACACCATGACGGCGCGCGCGATCTCCCGGCTTTGGCGATCGCATTCAAATATATCCTCAATCGAGGCCAGTTCGACAACCTGCGCACGGGCCAGAGATTCCTCGACGACTGCTGCGATATCCAGAAACCCGATCTCTCCGGTCAGAAAGCCCTGAACCGCCACTTCATTGGATGCATTTAGGGTCGTTGGCGCCGATTTTCCAGTGTCAAGCGCTTCCCGCGCCAGCCTTATGGCCGGGAATTTTACCAGATCAGGCTCAAAAAATGTCAACGATCCGGTTTTTGCGAGATCCAGCCGCTCAGCGGGGAAACTGTGCCGCTCAGGCCAGCCGAGTGTATAGGAAATCGGCGTGCGCATATCCGGCGCGCCCATTTGCGCAAGGACTGAGCCATCACGATATTCCACCATGCTGTGAATTACAGATTGCGGATGAACG
>CALEMG010000211.1 GCA_937910835.1 uncultured Alphaproteobacteria bacterium
CGTTAATTTACGTTGAGTAAGGGTTGGAAAGTGCGGCGTTTCTGCACTTTCAGGATTGCTAAACCTATTTGTCTTACTCCCTAAGATAAAGAGCATGCCTCCGGAGGCATGCTCTTTTTTTAGGACCAGGTCGTCGCAAAGCCCTTGCGTTTCAGGTTCTTTGTGATCGAGCGGGATTTTCGTTTTGTTTCGATATCCGGCTGCGGCTTGCCGAAATACCAGCCTTGTCCGTAATTGACGCCTAAGACGTTGAGAACATGAAGCTGTTCCTTTGTCTCCACCATTTCTGCAATGGTACCGATATCCAGCTCCTGACAGAGCCTTGACAGCGCCTTCAGAATCGCGGCATCGCGCTTGTTGGTCAGGACTTCCTTGATATAGGTGCCGTCGATCTTGATGTAGTCAACCGTCATCGCGCGGATATACTGGAACGAAGCTGAGCCCGACCCCATATCATCGAGGCTGATTTCCATACCTGCGGAGCGCAGGGTCTGGATGATTTTCTCCGCCCGCTGCAGATCCTTGATACGGCTGGTTTCGGTGACTTCCAGCCCGACATGCTCGCGGATTTCGTCGTTATCCTCATAAAGGGCGAGAAGGCTGTCGATGAAGATGTCTGATTCAAGAGAGTAGCCGGAAATATTGATCGCCAGTTTTGGCAGGACATCGCCGCGTTTCTGAATTTCCAGCAGCTTGTCCTTGACCTTTTGCGCCACCCCGAGGTCGAGGTCCTGAATAATACCCGTCTCCTCAGCGAAGACAACGGTCTCATAGGGGGATTCCCCATCCTTGAAACGGGAGAGTACCTCGTAATGATGCACTTCCTTATCGACGATCTTCACAATCGGCTGATAAGCCAGCTTGAACTTGTAATTCTGGAAAACGGACTTCAACGCCAGCATCCGGCTCATCGTTTTTTCGACGCGGTTATCCATCCCTTCGGCCAGCGATTTGATGTCGAACTCTTCCGTATCGCTATCCACGAAGCGGTTGATTACATACATCAACGCCTGTGTCGCATTGTTGGCGGAAAGCTGCCCTTTTGAGAGATCAACCGTGCTTGTTTGCGTTGAAACACTGCCCTTCGGGTCGGCTTCGCTTGCAAGAGTAGATATTTTCTCTTCAAGGAGCTCGCCATCGACGGATGGGCTATGCATCAGCCCATATTTATCATTATCAAGCCGCCCGGCGAAATCGCCGCCTAAGGAATAACGCCGCAGAATAACCCCGATCTTATCGAGGAAATTGGACATTTGATCATCGCCTACGTTTTCCTGCATAGCGGTCAGGCCGCTCAGGCGAAGGAGCGTGAGTTCTGTCCGCTGTCCTGCGTCTGCGGCTATCGCCATTTGCTGGTCGGCAAGTTTCATGAAATCCTGCCGGTCGAGAAGACCGGTGTCGCTGTCGCGATATCCCGTGTTTGAACGGGCGGCTCCCATGCTGGAGACATTCAGGGCAAGAAAGATATGACCGTGATTTCTGGGCAGCCTGCAGGCACCGACGATGGCCGAGACTTTGGTCTTTTCCATGCGCGCGACGACAGGAGTAATGCGATCCCCCTCCTTCATGGTGTCGAGGATATGGGAGAGCACGGGTTTATCCTGTTGCGCGACAAGCTCGACAAATGACATACCCTTAAGGTCAGCCATCTCTACGCCGGTCAGCCCTTTTGCCGCGCCGGAGGCGAAAATAACGATCCCATTATTATCCAGTTCGATCAGTAAATCCGCCGCAGCGAACGAGAAGGCAACGAACCGCTCCTTCTCTGTTCGCAGATTTTCTAATTTATTGTCGTCAGTCACCTTGCAGCCTTTTGGTTAATTCCGGGTAACATTAACCGTTGATTTATTAACAAATCAAAAAAATGGCTGAAATTTACGCAAAAAAACCCGCCACGCGACGGGTTTTTCTCGCCCCCCAGGTGGGAGGGTTATTCTTCGGTTTTTGGTTGAGGCATCACCGTGCGGATATGCAGCTCCCGCAGGTTTTTCAAGGGAACTTCCGCCGGGGCCTGCATCATCAGGTCCTGGGCCTGTTGGTTCATCGGGAACAGGATAACCTCGCGAATATTCGGTTCGTCTGCAAGCAACATGACGATGCGGTCCACACCCGGAGCTATGCCTCCATGGGGCGGTGCGCCGTAGCGAAACGCGTTCAGCATGCCGCCGAAGCGATCTTCAACGACCTGAGCTTCATACCCTGCAATCTCGAAGGCTTTCATCATGATATCGGGGCGATGGTTCCGGATGGCGCCCGATGACAGCTCGATCCCGTTGCAGACGATATCATACTGATAGCCCTTGATATCGAGCGGATCCATCGTTTCCAGCGCCTCAAGCCCACCCTGCGGCATCGAGAAGGGGTTATGGCTGAAGTCGATTTTCTTTTCGTTCTCGTCATATTCGAACATCGGAAAATCAATAACCCAGCAGAAGCGGAAGACGTCCTTCTCGCATACATCGAGCTCTTCGCCGATGCGCACGCGCGCCTTGCCGGCGATATCCGCCGCGCCCGCGGCCTTGTCACAGGCAAAGAAGACGGCATCCCCCTCGCCCACGCCGGTGATTTCGCGGATTTTCGCAATACGTTCTTCATCGAGGTTCTTCGCGATCGGCCCTTTGGCCTCACCTTCCTTGAAGATAATATAGCCGAGGCCACCAGCCCCTTCCTTGCGGGCCCAGTCATTCATCTTGTCAAAGAAGCTGCGCGGACGATCCGCCGCGCCCGGCGCGGGAATGGCCCGCACGACAGAGCCTTTCTCGATATTCTTGGCAAACAACCCGAAGCCAGAGCCGGTAAAGGGTTCGGTCGCATCGCTAATAAGGATCGGGTTGCGCAAATCCGGCTTGTCAGTGCCGTATTTCAGCATGGCTTCATCAAAAGGGATACGCTCGAACGGTGACACCACCTTGCGACTGCCCGCGAATTTCTGGAATACCTTCGTCAGCACCGGCTCGACCGCGGCGAAGACATCCTCTTGCGTCACGAATGCCATTTCGATATCGAGCTGGTAAAACTCCCCTGGGCTGCGGTCGGCGCGGGCATCCTCGTCCCGGAAGCAAGGCGCGATCTGGAAGTATCGGTCAAAGCCGGACATCATGATCAACTGCTTGATCTGCTGCGGCGCCTGCTGCAGGGCATAGAACTGGCCCGGATGGATGCGGCTCGGTACGAGAAAGTCGCGCGCGCCTTCGGGCGATGATGCCGTCAGGATTGGGGTCTGGAATTCTTGGAACCCCTGCCCCACCATCTGATTGCGCAACTCGGCAATGATATTGGACCGTAGTACAATATTTTGGTGCAAACGCTCCCGCCGAAGATCAAGGTAGCGGTGACGCAGGCGGATATCTTCGGGATACTCCTGCTCGCCGAAAACTGGCATGGGAAGTTCTTCTGCAGCGGACTGCAGCGCGAAGTCCTCGATGTCCACCTCGATTGCGCCCGTTGGCAGGTTCGGATTTACTGTTTCGGCGCTGCGCGCTACCACTTTCCCCGTGATGGTGATGACGCTCTCTGAACGCAGGCTTTCCACCGCGTCAAAGTTGGCGACATCATGTTCGATCACGCATTGAGTGATACCATAGTGGTCGCGCAGATCTACGAACAGAAGATTGCCATGATCGCGCTTGCGGTGAACCCAGCCAGACAGCCGGACGGTTTTGCCAACATCACTCTCGCGCAGTTCCGCGCAAGTATGGGTTCGGTAGCTATGCATCGATACTCTCTTATAAAATCTTCGGGGCCGCCAAGGGCGGGATTTGACAATGAGGGCCTGTATTACATGGTTTTTCGCCCGTCGCCAACCTTCCTTTATCGAGAATTATCGGCTATCTTGCCATGAAGAGAGCTTTGCAATGTAACAAGTAGCGTTTGGGTGCCGCCGGACGTGTTTTGTTGGGAAAGGGCACATAAGTGCAATGCAGATAATAACAACAACAGCAGACCTTGAAGAACTGGTATTACGGTTCGAAAAATATCCCTACTTCACGATTGATACAGAGTTCCTACGCGAAAGCACCTTTTGGCCAATTCTCTGTCTTGTTCAGTTGGCGACCGATGATGAATCAGCCATTGTCGACCCGATGGCCGACGGGATCGACCTCGACCCCCTTTTTCGTCTGTTGCAGAATGAAGATGTGTTGAAAGTCTTCCATGCGGGCCGACAGGATCTTGAAATCTTCCATCATTTGAACGGCGAAGTGCCGAAACCGATTTTCGACACACAAGTCGCGGCAATGGTCTGTGGTTTTGGCGAATCTGTGGGCTATGACACGCTGGTCTCCAAAATCACCGGCAAAGGCATCGATAAGTCGTCTCGCTTTACCGACTGGTCGCGCCGCCCCCTCTCCGACCGTCAGCTTACCTATGCCGAGGCGGATGTGACGCATCTTCGGAAGGTATATAAATTCCTTGCGAAAAAACTGCAGGAACGAGGCCGTGAGGAATGGGTGACCTCGGAAATGGAAATTCTCCGCTCACCCGAGACATATTTCGTTCCGCCGGAAAATGCCTGGCAGCGGATCAAAGCCCGCAATCACCACCCGAAATTTCTCGGCCTGTTGCAGTCCGTTGCCGCCTGGCGGGAACGTCAGGCGCATTTGCAGGACATTCCCCGCAACCGGATTTTGCGCGACGAGGCCTTGATCGAAATTTCATCCAATCCGCCGAAGGATGCGGACTCCCTCTCCCATGTCCGGGGGATTGGTCATAAATTCGCCGAAGGAAGAATGGGACGCGGCCTTCTAGAGGCGGTTCAGGAAGGCGTCAACCTGCCTGCCGATATGGCGCCGCAGATGAAAAAGAAGACACCGCCGCCAAAAGGAATCGGCCCGTTGATGGAGCTGCTTCGTGTCTTGTTGAAGCTTCGCTGCGAAGAGAATGAGGTCGCGCAGAAGCTGATTTGTAATATGGCTGACCTTGAAAAGATAGCTGCCGAGGACGAGGCGGATGTTCCCGCGCTTAAAGGCTGGCGCCGCCGGGTCTTCGGTGATGACGCCCTTAAGCTTAAAAATGGCGAGATTGCCCTCTCCTCCGAAGGCGGGAAAATCAAGATAATTGATCTGGCATAATTTCTATTGATGCTTCGAGATCGAGATCAAGATTGGCAGCGAGCGCCTCGAACTGATTGACTACATGATGCCCGACAAGTGCCGAGAGCGCTGCCGGAATTTTCAATGTTATCGCCGTCGAGGATATTTCCAGCCGGGTCTGGGAGAGAATGCCAATCGTTCCGCCGCTTAATGTATGCGAAAGCCGGAGTGCCAGACCGACGGTGAGCGCGTTTTTCGCCTCTTCATCGGAGAGCAGACGCAGGCTATCATCGGTGGCGGGCCCAGAAAAATCGCCTTTATAGCGAGCATAGACGGAGAGCGAGACCATCGCCCGTCCCCGATGGCTGATGCCGTTAAAAGGCGCCCGGAATATCCGCCGGAAGGCCTGGGCGGCGCGGTAATCCGAATTGGCCCACCAGGCAATATCGGAAAGCGTCGCTGCGGCAAGGGTCAAGCGCCTACCATTCTCG
>CALEMG010000212.1 GCA_937910835.1 uncultured Alphaproteobacteria bacterium
CCGCTGATAGCCGACATCCTGGATGCCCCACTGCGTGCCGAAGGGCTGGGTATCAAGGCCGCGCCGGGCGCGGGCATAAACAAGACTGCGCTGCTGCCGGTTATAGGGGCGGCCGCTCTCATTGGTCTCGATGAAATACTGCTGGATTTCCGGGCTGATGAATTCAAGCGCATAGCGCAAATGGCCGATCACCGGATAATTGCGCAGCACATTATGATGCGTGAAATGCATGTCATAAAAGCCAAGCAGGATATAAGGGATCAGCACCCACAGCAGGTGAAGGATCGGCGGCCAGAAAAACTGCACGAGGAAAATCAGAAGTAATCCTACGGCGGATATTCCGAAAAAGATTTTACGTGCCATTATGCGCCGCCCCTGTCCCTGTTTTATTCAGTTTCCGGAAAGTAACCCGTCAGTCGAATACCTGTCCATGCTTGAATTGTTCATCCTGCCCCGCCGCCGCGGTAAGCGCAGCGACGTTGTCCTTGGTGAAGAAGCCGTCGAAGCCGTGGCATCGCTCCACATATTCCGTGATCAGGATGGTGTTTTTCGAATGCTTGGAGAAAATCTGCTTCAGGTTTGGCTCGTCCTTACACTCGCCGACGACATGGGCAAGGAAAGCCACGCCTTTTTCTTTCAAGGCATTCACGACAAAATCGACATTCTTCTCACCCGCTGCGTGATCGCCGTCCTGCACCTCAATCGCCATATGATGCATCCGGCGGCCGTAGTTACGCACAAAGGTTTCCGTCGGCATCGGCTTGTTCTCGAAGCTGTTCACAAAGGACGGCGTGTTATTGGCGGTAAAAACCTTCGCCGGGGAAAGCTTGTCATCCATGACCGAGCCGTTGCGGTTGACGTTGGTCGAGGAGTTCATGTCCATGATGTTATAGGCGCCCCAGAAATAGTAGGGCACATGAGTGAGAAATTCGAGAATGGCGTCTTCCCGATCCGCCGCAAGAATACGCGTTGCCATATGATCCACCCCGAGGAGGAGTTCGCCAACGCCGGAGCTTTCCGCGAAGTCCGCTTCTCCATCTAGCTTCCCCTGCTTTGTTGTTTTAATGTTATTGCGACCACCGAGACCGAGGCTGTCCGGATCGTTAAATTCAAGACCACTGTAGCCAATGCGATTGCCGGTAAAATCAGACGGCATGGAAAAGAGAAATCCATCGGCGCTGTAGAAGGGATTCTCAACCTCCCCTTTATATTCAAAGCGAGCCGCCTGATCTTCCAGGATTTTCCGAATTTCATCGTTATTCACGCTCCCATAGATCTCCCCGACATAGCGACTGTGGGGGGTTGCACGCGATAGCGGATACATCCGGTTGATACGGGTGATATATTCCTCAACTGCACCGCTTAGGGGCTCCATGAGGATCATGGCGGGAAAGACTGGCCGGCTGTGCAGGACGTGAAATTTATGAGTTTCCCCGACATAGCTCGCCGCATGGCGGTAGGGGGTCATTTCATAGAGCTCGATCATCGTCGCGAGGCTGGTGCCCGGATCGACCTGCGTAACCAGGCAGCGCATATTGCCGACCAGATCCTCGATCCCGCTGGATTTACGTCGTTCAAATATTTTCAGGCGGAATTCATTGAAGAAATCAGTGTTCTTCTTGTCGCCTTTGGGCTGATAGCCTGCGTAATCGAATGCCATGAAATAACCCTCTGTATATCCGTATTTTAAGTCAATTTTTTGTAAGCAGGCGTCCAGACCGCTGCGTCAATACACCGTTCCAGCTCCGCATCGCTTCGCTCTGGCGCCACCTAGTCGGCAACGGCCTGTTTGGCCACAGCAAGTGCGACCGCCTTGCTAACAGCGCGAATATCGGAAACGGGTGGCAACAGCGCAGCGTTTGGATCCGTGAGTGCAGGCGAAAGATCCGCGAGTGCCTGAGATGATGCCATGAACATATTGTCCGTGACGCGCGTTGCCTCACAGGCGAGAACGCCAAGGCCAACACCCGGAAAGATATAGGTGTTGTTGCTCTGGGCAATATGATGGCTCTCGCCCTTGTAGGTCACTGGCTCAAACGGGCTGCCCGTCCCGATCAGCGCCTTACCGTCGGTCCATTCGAGAATATCCGCCGGGACCGCCTCCGCCTTTGAGGTCGGGTTGGAGAGCGGGAAGATGATTGGCCGCTCACTATTCTTCGCCATTTCGCGAATGATTTCCTCGGTGAAGAGGCCATGTTGCCCCGACACTCCGATCAGGATATCCGGCATGCCGTTTTTCACCACATCCATCAGACTGATGCTACCGTCATCTGCGCTCGACCAGGAGGCAACGCTTCCATGATCCTGCGTGAGCCTCTGCTGGAATTCCATCAGCCCGTCCATATCACTATGCAGGAGACCATAGCGATCGACCATATAGATGCGCGTGCGAGCCTCCGCCTCCGGTAGTCCTTCATCCATCATGATGCGGATAAGCTGCTCGGCGATGCCTGCGCCCGCCGACCCGGCGCCAAGAAAGGCAATATTATGGGCTGAAAGCGGCTTGCCCAGCATCTTGCAAGCCGCCAGCAAGGTGCCCGCCGCAACAGCCGCCGTACCCTGTATATCGTCGTTATAGGTACAGAGCTGATCGCGATATTTTGCAAGCAATGGTTCCGCATGGGGTTGGGCGAAATCCTCAAACTGCAAGAGGACTTGCGGCCATTTGCGCTTCACGGCCTGTACGAACTGATCGACAAAGGCAAAATAATCATCGCCACTGATCCGCTCATGCCGCCAGCCGATATAAAGCGGATCGTTAAGCCGCTCCTGATTGTTGGTGCCCACATCGAGGATAATCGGCAAGGTAACGGAGGGGTCAACCCCGCCCGCCGCCGTATAGAGGGCGAGCTTGCCAATGGGAATGCCCATGCCGCCGGTTCCCTGATCCCCAAGGCCGAGGATACGCTCCCCGTCCGTGACGACGATCGCCTTTACCGTCTCGATCATCGCGTTATCGAGGATTTTGTCGATCTCATGCCGATGTGGGTAGGATATAAAAAGCCCGCGCGGACGGCGGTAAATTTCGCTGAACTGCTCGCAGGCCTCCCCCACCACCGGGGTGTAGATCAGCGGCATCATCTCGGCCACATGGCTGATTACCAGATTATAGAAGAGCACCTCATTCGTGTCCTGAAGCGCGCGGAGATAGATATGCCGCTCCAGATCGGTGTCTTTCGCCTTGAGCGCGTCATAGGCGCGGCCCGTTTGCTCCTCAAGTGTCTCGATATGCGGCGGTAAAAGACCTAAGAGCCCGTATTTTTCTCGCTCCTCCAGCGTGAAGGCGGTGCCCTTGTTCAGGATCGGCTCCCCCAACAACTCAACACCGATCGGGACTGTTTCAGGAATGCTCGCCACTCTTACCCCCGTTTCACCTCTTATCTGAGATATAAACCTTGTCGTTTTCCATCAGCGCTACTATAGCCATGTCGTTTTATGGATAGCAAGTTGGCATGATGCAAAAGAGGATGTAGCGGATAGAGAATGCCGATACACTCCTGATCAAAGAGCCGAAATCGACCATCGACAGCCCCCGGGGTAAATATATCTGACTGTCAATCCCAGCCGCGGCGGATGTCGGTGCGAAGGCATTCGGGACAATGTACAGCGTTGGTCGGACGATTTTTGCGACGCGCCTCACGGCGCTCGTCTTCATTAAGTACTTCAATTTCAAATCGATGACCGCAATTGTTACAGCGGAAGCGGACTCTTTCAGGCATGAATAATCCCTGCTTGCTCAATGAACTGGTACCACAGATATTCAGCTGCCTGCTCGGGGTTCAGCCGATCTGGTTCGCTTCCGAATATCGACATGGTCACGGTGAGGAACTGTTCATACTCGTCCGAGGACACACTGAAACCACCATTCGCCGTGTTCTCCGCAGCGTTCTCGGAGAAAGAATAGAAGATGTCACTTAAAGCATATTCTGCGTTTCGACAGTGCACCGTTATATGTACGGTTCCGCGATGCCGACCTCGATTGACGACCGTGCTGCCGAATGAGCTTGCGCTACGGTCTACAAAACGACCACGCAGTCCGTCCACAGCATTTATCTCTTTAGTCGCCCGCCGGAAATAATCCTTTATTGTAGCGAAGGCCGTGTCGCGATACTCGCTGCGGTCAATCTCGTCAAAGTCACGCTGCACCCGATAGCGAGGGACATTTTGTTGTGGAGCAACCCGGACAGGCTCATTTTCGGTAGATTCAGATGCATCCGTTTCGCTTGCGTCAACAATTCTACGAATTTCCTGAACCACATTCAGATAGGCATTGTTCGCGTTCGTCCATTCAGAGATTGGATTTCCGTCCTCGGGCACTGCCTTCAACCGGCAAAGCTCTGATATCTCCTTCCATTCGCATGGCTCGACGATGATCGGCACAATCCGAGCTTCTCCCGCTTCATGCCGCTCCAAAGCACGTCGCATCTCTCGTTCAACGCAATAGTAAGAAGCAATAAAGTCTGGACTGACCAGCAGCAGGAAAAGGTCGGCCGCCTCAAGCTCCCGGCTGATCTCATCGTCCAAAACATCCCCTGCCAAAATTTCGCGATCGTACCACTCATCAATCTGACCTTCCCTCCGAAGGTTAGCGAGATGAACATGCAAGCGTTTGATTGCGCCCTCATCGTGGTGGGAATACGAAATGAATACTCGCATCTATATGGCTTCTATCCTAATGTTGCCAATTTGTTCTCAAAATATCTACTCAGATAGGAATAGTCAACAATATTTTGAACGTTGTGATGTGATAACTAAACAAAACGCCGCCATATGATTGATATAGCGGCATTTATTTTGGTTGCGGGTGAAGGATTAGAACATACGAATTTAAGGTAATGAACCTGACGAGCTAGAGGTCTGCTCCATCCTGCAGTGCGCGGCAGGGAGATACTGGACTGGATTACGCTGGCGAAAGCGGATTAAACCTTACTTACCCTGCCATATGGGTTTCCCCGATTGATAGTCTGCGACATCAGGAGCAATCAATGCATCCTGAGCCTGGATAGCAATACCAGTCAACCAGGCTGCCAGAAGAGCGCGAGCTATTTTATATTACATTAACTATATATTAAGCTAAGTAGCGCAAATATTCGGGACAGATCGAATCACGTAAGTTGTTGAAATAACAGGCAAATAATACTAATGCGAGTATAGCTTGCCGAATAGTACTTGGAAAGAGTAAGTAAAATGGGAAACTTTATATTGCGACTTAATGGTAATAACGGACCTGATAACAAGAAAAGTAAATTCAACTCACGGGAAATAAATTCCGTTCTTGAGGCGCTGGATAAATCCCAGGCAATCATTCAATTCTTACCTGACGGAACTATTCTGGATGCGAACGAGAATTTCCTCACTGTATTGGGATATCAACTCGATGAAATAGTCGGCCAAAAGCACAGCATGTTTGTAGATCCGAAATATCGGGATAGCGCTGACTATAAGAATTTCTGGGAAGCCTTGGGACGCGGGGAATTTCAGGCGGCAGAATATAAGCGCTTAGGCAAGGGCGGCAAGGAAGTCTGGATACAGGCAACCTATAACCCGATCTTCGACAAATCCGGAAAAGTATTAAAAGTAATCAAATACGCAACCGACATTACGGAGCGCAAGCTGCGGAATGCGGATTATCGGGGACAGATTGACGCCATTAGCAAATCACAAGCCGTCATCTCGTTTAACCTGGATGGCACCATAATTGATGCCAACCAGAATTTTCTGAATGCCTTGGGCTACCAGATTGACGAAATTCGCGGGAAACATCACCGGATATTTATTGAAGCGGAATTTGCCAAAAGTACCGAATATAAGAATTTCTGGGAAGCCCTGGGACGCGGAGAGTTTCAGGCAGCAGAATATAAACGCATAGGCAAGGGCGGCAAGGAAGTCTGGATACAGGCATCCTATAACCCGATCTTTGATCCGAACGGAAGGCCCTTCAAGATTGTCAAATTTGCAACCGATGTCACTGAACAAGTGCTCGCGCGGCAAGAAGCGACCCGCGTTGGAAAGGTCGTTGACGAGAACCTCGAAAAAATTCTGTCCTCGGTGAGCGATGCAAACCAGCAATCGACTTCTGCAGCCTCGGCATCGGGTGAGGCATTGCAGACCGTTCAGTCAGTCGCCGCGGCGGCGGAGGAATTTCAGTCTACTGCCTATGAGATCGCCCGCAGCATGAATTCTTCGAAAGAAGAAGTCAATAAAGCCAACGGTGAAGTTACCAATGCGGATCAGTCAACGAAGGAACTGGCGGCCGCTGCCCAGGCCATGAGCAGTATTATTGAAGTTATTCAGGATATCGCCGGGCAAATCAATCTTCTCGCCCTCAATGCCACGATTGAGTCCGCTCGCGCCGGAGAGGCTGGCAAAGGCTTTGCCGTTGTTGCCAGTGAAGTAAAATCCCTGGCCAATCAGGTGGCAAATGCGACTAGCCAGATTTCGACGGAAATTAACGGGATGCAATCGATCAGTGATAACGTTGTTACTAACCTCAATAGCATTAAAACTGCAATCGACGCGGTTGAGGCCAGCTTTACCGCCGTGGCAGGGGCTGTAGAAGAACAAACGGCAACCACGAAGGAAATAACTGTGAGCATGCAGTCTGCCGCAACTGCTGTTGACGACATTAATACCAACTTGGCGTCAATTTCCCATGCCGCTCAGGATGCAAATAAATATGCTCAGGAAGGCACTGAACTGTACCGCAGTATCTCTAAGTAACCTTCTTGCCATCACCACTCTATACCGTTGGGGAGCTTTGTCATATGACCTGCTCCCCAACCCACCCAACAAGAAAGGGCTCCTAATGGGGCCCTTTTTTATATTGGTTGCGGGGGCATTCAACCACTGAGAGCCTACAAAAAAATATGGTAAAAATGGTGAGGAAAACTGCTGTTACGTCTGCTAAACATCCAAAAGAAGAAGCGTCTACTTGAAAAAGAATTGGTCTTCTCTGTGCCATTAGCAGTCATTGGTTGGATTTGAAACGAACAACAACTCAGAGCCCATAGTGACTATATTCTGCCATGCTGCTAAGGTCTATTTTGGCTAATTTTGAGGAACGACGATTGAATGAAACTAGAGCTTCGACTGACTCTTTTCGCGACAATACGTTGAGGGAGATGGACAACGTTCTCATCATTCGCGACGCCACTGAAACTGATTTTGACCAGTGGCGCGCGTTGTGGGACCAATATAATGTGTTTTATGGCAGAGTAGGCTCTACCGCTTTGCCTGAAGAAATCGTTCTGTCGACTTGGAAACGATTCTTTAAACCAACCGAACCAGTACATTGTTTGGTCGGCGAATACGCAGGAAGGCTCGTGGGTCTTGCTCATTACATCTTTCACCGAAACACAATCACGGTTGAAAACACGTGCTACCTTCAAGACCTTTTCTCGGATGTTTCACTTCGTGGAAAGGGCATTGGTCGGGCACTGATTACTGAGTTTGAAAAGAGGGCTAGTCAGGAAGGAACAGTTGGCGTTTATTGGCATACGCACATATCGAATGAACCGGCGATAATGCTTTACGACCGCGTAGCAACAAACACCGAGTTTATCGTTTACCGAAAAAATTTGTCGAAAAAGCCAACCTAAAATCAGTCCTTCTGCGGCCAGCCATGAACGGTAGTTTTGTCCGCATAGTTGTCGTACCGCTATTTGAACAATGAGGACCGCTTTGGGTCACAAACGGACCTTTGTCAATTGAGATAACTTAGTCTGTTATCTGCACAAAAGCTGACATATCAAGATGGAGCGGCTTTCAGATTCAGTTGGTAGTTTGCAGGGCGATTTGAACCTATACGCTAAGTCATTGAATTTGTTGGCTATCAACAATGATGGCATTTTACCGATCCCATAGCATATTGATATTGCTGAATTATTTTAGGAAGTTTGGTTGCGGGGGTAGGATTTGAACCTACGACCTTCAGGTTATGAGCCTGACGAG
>CALEMG010000213.1 GCA_937910835.1 uncultured Alphaproteobacteria bacterium
ATGATCGCCCGCACCGCCGTTTCCTGATCTTTGGCAAGGATTTCCAGAACCTCGATCGTTTGTTCCAGAATGATGGCCGTCTGTTCGCCCGATAAGTCAGGCAGTAAGCGGCAGATTTTCCGGGCCAGTTCCATCCGCACTTCTTCATCTTCATCCTCTGCAAGAATGAGGTTAGCCTTGACCGGTGTACAAGGGTTTAGGGCAAGATTCTTACGCACTTTGCCAGACGAATCATCCGCCAGATAATAGAGGATTTCCGGCTCGGCATCCTCATATGCCGCCAGATCGGCACGAACGGCGACATCCGTGCTCAAGGCTCGAGCTTTATTATCCTCATAGGTAGAGGAATCAGATGTGTTCAGATTTGATTGCCCACTCACGCCAATATCACTCGCCGGTTTACCAATAGTTGCATCATGGGTGGGTACAATAAGGTTTTAAGCTTAATAGCCTCTTAAAAAGGGGCATTTTTTAGGGAGCCATACCTATTTTCCGCCCGCCATCATTTAGTTCTTGTCGTGACTGGAATGACGCGGCAAAGTCAGGTTCATGACAGAAAATCCCCGCTGGAAAAATTTCGACCATATCGATTGCTGGATATTCGATCTGGACAACACCCTCTATCCTTCAAAATCGAACTTGTTCGCGAAAATTGACAAGAAAATGGGGGAATTTATTTCCGATTTTCTAAAAGTCGATCTTATCGAAGCAAAAGATGTTCAGAAAAAGTTTTTCCACGAACATGGTACAACCCTGAGCGGGCTGATGCTGAATTATAATATAAATCCCACCGACTTCCTTGACTATGTGCATGATATCGACGTCTCTGATCTGATGGCCGCTCCGGAGTTGAGTGATGCATTGGAACAGTTGCCGGGACGCAAGATCATATTCACCAATGGATCGCACTATCACGCGACCAATGTATCGACCCAGCTTGGGATAGATCATCATTTTGAGCATATCTTCGATATCGTTGCGGCTGATTTCAAACCCAAACCACACAAGCCCGTGTATGAGAAGCTGGTGCGAGAGTTTGATATCAATCCTGAACAAGCGGTTCTTTTCGAGGATATGGCCGTCAATCTGGCGCCAGCACATGAAATGGGCATGACGACCGTCTGGATCCCAAATGAGGAGCATTGGTCAAGTCATGGTGCCGAAGGACCGCATATCCATTATCAGACAGATGATCTCTCCCGATGGCTGAGCGACCTGCTGACGGATCGCCCCCAAATAACATAAAAACGCCCGCGCAGATTGACATCTGCCGGTGGCGGGGTATGTTCTCGCGAACACAGATTTACCAGATTTCAGGGATAAACCACTATGACATTAGCCGAATTGCAGCCGGTTGTTGAGGCCGCTTGGGAGAACCGGGATAACATTTCCACCACTACGACCGGCGAAATCCGCGATGCCGTTGAGGCAACGCTGAATGCTCTCGACAGCGGGGAACTCCGTGTTGCCGAAAAAGGAAGCGACGGCTGGGTTGTCAATCAATGGGCCAAGAAGGCCGTCCTGCTCTCCTTCCGTCTCAATGACATGGAAATGATCGCTGGAGGTCCGGGCAGCAGTTCAAACTGGTGGGATAAGGTGCCGAGCAAGTTCGAAGGCTAGGGAGAGAACCGCGTTCGCGATGCCGTCGTCCGTGCGGTGCCAAACTGTATTGTCCGTAAGAGCGCCTATATCGCCCCCGGTGCTATTCTGATGCCGAGCTTTGTTAATCTCGGCGCCTATGTCGACAGCGGCACAATGGTGGATACCTGGGTGACGGTCGGCTCCTGCGCCCAGATCGGTAAGAATGTGCATCTGTCCGGCGGCGTCGGCATCGGCGGCGTACTTGAACCGCTACAGGCTGATCCGGTTATCATCGAAGATAACTGCTTCATCGGCGCCCGCTCCGAGATTGTGGAAGGGGTCATTATCGAAGAAGGCTCCGTCCTTTCCATGGGCGTCTTCATTAGCGCCTCCACCAAGATCATCAACCGCGATACCGGCGAAATCCATATTGGCCGCGTTCCAGCTTATTCCGTGGTCGTCCCCGGTAGTCTTCCCGGCAAGCCCTTGCCGGATGGAACCCCGGGCCCGAGCCTTTACTGCGCTGTTATCGTCAAGACGGTGGATGCGCAGACCCGCTCCAAAACGTCGATCAATGATCTATTGAGAGACTAAACGCTTTGTATCGGCGGGGGAACGCTCCCGCCGATGGTTTTATCGACGCATATTTTCGCGGTAGATCATATAGAGACCACTTCCCGCGATAACGACAACGCCGATCCAGACGTTCAGTGCGGGAAAATCGGCAAAAATAAAATAGCCCAGCAACACCGCCCACAAGAGCCCCGTGTATTCAAATGGGGTAATCACGCCTACCTCACCAAGAGAAAATGATCTAATCAGGCAGATATTCCCTGCAAGAGACAGCAGCGCCATCAACACCACAAGGCCGAGATCGGAAATTGGCATGGGCTGCCAATAGAAGATCGACACAATTCCCGAAACCAGTACGAGGCCAAGGTTACTGTAGAATATGATCGTGAAAGTCGTCTCGGTCCGGCTCAGCACGCGCCCCGTGAGCATAACACCGCAATAACAAAGACTGGCGCCAAGTACCATGAACGCTTCCAACTGCAACAAACCGGAAGTTGGTTGCATAACGATTAAAACACCAGCGAAGCCAATGAAAATTGCACTCCAGCGGTGAATGCCGACCTTTTCCTTGAATAAAGGAACAGAGAGCGCCGTCATCACGAATGGCGAGATGAAAAAGATAACGGTGGCGTCGGCAAGCGGCAGCTCTTTCAAGGACTGGAAAAACAAAAGCGGCGCGAAAATGCCGAACAAGATCCGGAGGGCATGGCGACCGACTTGCCGGGTCTTGATCATATGGGATTCACCGCGCACAATTACCCAAGCGAGCAAGAGCGGCATCAGGATCGTGCCACGAATGGCCAGCATCTGAATGACGGAATAGTTCGCCTCTACCAGGAGCTTCGCGACCGCATCCATGGAGCTCATAAAAAGAACTCCGGTTATCATGAAAATGATCCCCTGGATATTTCCGGATCTGGCAATAAGTGTAAAAGGCATATTTCGTCTTTCTTAATAAGCGAAGCAGTCTTATCCCGGGTCTGCAAAAACTGCAATGTCAGTTGGATAATTATTTGCCGTATTCACCTTCGCCATTGACCGGATGGCCCGGCGAACGGTAAAGGTCATTCATGGATAAAAACTTGCAAATATCGGATGTCATCGCCCTTACCCAAGCATTGATGCGCTGCCCGAGCGTTACACCGGATGATGCCGGCGCCCTTGACGTGCGCCAGAGAAGTCTTGAAGAAATCGGCTTTGTCTGCCACCGCCTCACCTTCAGCGACGAGGGCACGGCGGATGTGGAAAATCTTTACGCCCGATTTGGCACGGAAGAGCCTAATTTCTGCTTCGCCGGTCACACGGATGTCGTGCCCATAGGCAACGCGGACGCCTGGAGTGTCGATCCCTTCAACGGTACAATTAAGGACGGAGTGATCATCGGCCGCGGTGCCGCCGATATGAAAGCGGCGGTTGCGGCCTTCGCCACAGCTTCGAAGCGGCTTATAGAGGAAACCGGGAGTGAGTTTGCAGGCTCCATCAGCCTTTTGATTACCGGCGATGAAGAAGGCCCGGCCATTAACGGTACCCGCAAAGTTCTGGACTGGATGGTGGAGAATGGCGAAAAGATAGACCATTGCATTGTTGGAGAACCGACCAACCCGCAGGAACTCGGCGATATGGTCAAGATCGGCAGGCGTGGCTCCTTCACCGGTTATCTTGACGTGATCGGCACGGAAGGGCATATCGCCTACCCCCATCTTGCGGATAATCCCGTACCGCATCTTGCGGCCATGGTGACGGCGCTGGATGAGTTGGTTCTTGATGAGGGAACGGAGCATTTTCAGCCGAGCAATCTGGAATTCACAACGGTTGATGTCGGCAATCCGGCGACAAATGTCATTCCCAAATCGGCGCGGGCGACTTTCAATATCCGTTTTAATACGCATCACAGTCTCGACTCTCTTGAACAAACGGTTATTGAAGTTCTTGACCGCATCGCCAAGGAGCGCGGCTGCCAGTATGAACTCGATATCCGGAAAAACTCGTCACCTTTCCTGACGCCGGAAGGGGACTTCAGCGCGCTTATCGTTGAGGCGATTGAAAAACGCCTTGGCCGGAAGCCTGAACTTTCGACCACCGGCGGCACTTCGGACGCCCGTTTTATCAAGGACCACTGTCCCGTTGTGGAATTCGGCCTTATCAGCCAGACCATGCATAAAATTGATGAGCGGGCGAATGTGGCTGATGTCGAGGCGCTGACCGATATCTATGCGGATATTTTGAGAAGCTATTTCGCTAAAGACGGATGATCAGTATTCGGGAAATCGTCAATTCACTTTTTGGCGCTTATCTTCTCGCGCGGCGGGATCCCCACGCTCTCACCTATTTCAATATGTCGATGGAAGGTTTTTATCGCTCGTTCCTGGCGATGATCCTAGCACTGCCTCTGTTCGCAATCGAAAATTCGATCGACTACAGGAAAATTCCAACGGATACGTCGATTGTTCCATTCTTGTTGTTCCTCTGCCTCGCCTTGCTGGTCAGTTGGGGCTCATATCTGGCGATCATGGCAGTGCTCGCGCGCTATATGGGCTTTTCGGATCGCTATAGCGTATTTGTCGTCGTGTACAATTGGATGCAGTTCGGGATCATCCTAATCTGGTTCCCCATTTCCATCATCGCGACGGGCATGCTCCCCGAGAATATTGCGGCGACGATGACCCTACTGTTCATCGCGGCAACATACGCCCTTCTTTGGTATGTATTGAAGGTTACGCTCAACCTGACCGGATTGTTAGCGGTCGGCTTTGCCTTTCTTGAATTTCTGATTGTGGTGTTAGTACAGGCGATTTTTTCGGAGTGGCTTTTTACCGCATCGGTCTAATCATAATCCACTCGCGTTAAGTATAGGCCGTAGGGCGGCGCATTCGGTCCTGCACGCTGACGGTCTTTTACCTCCAGCGCCGCCGCCAAATCTTCCCTTGCCCATTGCCCGGTCCCGACAAGGGACAGACTGCCAACCATGGAACGAACTTGGTTATGCAAGAAGGAAATAGCAGAGGCGCGGACTTGTATCTCCTCCCCTTTCCTTTCAACCACTAATCTTTCGAGTGTTCGCATGGGTGATTTAGCCTGACATGCGGCGGCGCGAAAACTGGTAAAATCATGGCGGCCGATCAAAATCTGTGCCGCTTCATTCATCGCATCTGCATCAAGTTCGCGTTTGACAAGCCAAGCGAGACCGGCATCCACTGTCAAGGGCGCCCGGCGATTGATGATCCGGTAGAGATAATGCCACTTGATTGCCGAAAAGCGGGCGCAGAACTCCTCGCCCACCTCTTCACATTCAAGAATCGCAATAGGCGCTGGTTTCAAATGCTGGTTCAGCGCGTTCATCACGACTTGAGGTTTTCGGTTAGAGGTAAGGGCGAAATTCGCGACCTGCCCTAGTGCGTGAACCCCGGCATCCGTCCGGCCCGCCCCCTGAATACGTACCTCTTCCCCGCAGAAATCGAAGATGGCCTCTTCAATATGCTGCTGGACAGAGGGGCCATTTTTCTGTCGTTGCCAACCGACAAGGTCTCGCCCGTCATACTCTATAGTGATACGGTAACAGGGCATTAGCCCAACACCTCGCCCTTAGCTATTGGCCGGCCATTCAGAAATGCTGCCGCATCCATTGCACCCTTCCCGGCGGGTTGCAGGGTGACGAGCTTCAATGCACCTTTTCCACAAGCAATTGTCAATTGATCATCCAGTGCTTCGCCGGGCTTGCCATTTCCGTCTACCGGCGCCGCAGCCAATAGTTTGATGCGCTGTCCCTGATACTCGAACT
>CALEMG010000214.1 GCA_937910835.1 uncultured Alphaproteobacteria bacterium
AGAGATGGCTTCCCTTCCCTACGCCAATACAATATTGCCTCTTTGGAGGATATTAAAATCGACGACAACGATCAATCCTCCCGCAAAACCAATATGAGGTTAAAAAAACTGATCGATCAGCTCGCACCTGACAAAACCGAGAATTAAAGTTATCTAGCTTCCAGGGCAGCAACTTCATGCCATAGCTTCGCCTTTGGCCAAGAACAGTAGAAGGATGCTGCCCCAAATTTAACGGATTGCCCCAATTCCCACATCTTAGAGCTATGCCCTACGTATCAGGTCAGCTTGCCGCTGCCATTAGCCCGCCATTGACCGAGGTATAAACCCCGCGCTGACCGTCAACCGGCTTGAAACTGTCGCAAATACCAAGGACTGTTTCCGCCCCGCCTAGGAAGAGCGCCCCGTCATCAGCGAGAATATTGTGGATCTGCGTCAATACACGGCCCTTTGTTGGCTGATCAAAATAGATCAGAACGTTACGGCAGAAAACGACATCAAAGTGACCCAAGCTTCCGAGATCCTCCAAGAGGTTCTTCGGCTGGAACTTGACCATCGCCCGAATAGAGCTGTCGATCTGCCACATCTCACCAACTTGCTGGAAATGCTTCATAAGCAGCTGAATGGGAAGTCCGCGCTGCACCTCAAACTGAGAATACAGTCCGGCTTTAGCCTTCTCCAAAACCTCTTGCGAGATATCGGTCGCCATGATTTCTACCCGCCAGCCGGCCATTTTGGCGGCTTCTTCCTTCAACAACATGGCAATTGAGTAAGGCTCCTGTCCGGTCGAACATGCAGCTGTCCATATCCGCAAGGATTTCTTCGCGGCCCGGGCCTTAAGAAGCTGCGGCAACACAACATCACGGAATGTGTCAAAAGGCCTGGTATCCCGGAAGAAGAAAGTCTCGTTGGTTGTCATCGCCTCGGTGATTTCTTCCAGAAGACGTTCGTCTTTATGTCGGCGAACTTCCTCTGCCAGTGCCTCCAGGTTTTCCAGCCCCCGCCGCCGCGCAAGAGGAACCAGCCTGCTTTCGAGCAGATATACTTTCTCTTCAGACAGCACTAATCCGGAGCGTGAGTTGACGATTTCGCCAAAAAGTTGGAAGTCCTGACTATTCATGCGGGCCTCCCATTGAGAATATTTTCAATCGCACCAGGGATTTTGGGCAATGGGAAAACCCCATTGCATAAGCCAGCAGAGGCGACTGCCCCCGGCATTCCCCATACAACACTTGTTTCTTCATCCTGACCAATCACCACTGCTCCTGACTCTGCAAGTTTTTTGCAACCTTCCAATCCATCGTGCCCCATACCTGTCAAAATAACCGCAAGCACATCGCTGCCATAAGCGGTCACCAGACTCCTAAGCATCGGGTCTACGGACGGACGGCAATAGTTCTCCGGGGGTTCCTGATTTAACTTGATGACAACATCTGTACCCTTTCGGGAAACTGTCATATGCCAATCTCCCGGCGCTATATATACGCAGCTTTCCAGAACCTTTTCACCGTCTGATGCTTCCCTGCAGTCCTTGTCGTAGATCTTACCCAAATGCTCTGCAAGAATTGCCGTGAACGTAGCCGGCATATGCTGGGTAATCAAAATCGGCAGACTGGTTTTCCCTTTGAGCGCTTCAAATGTTTTAAAGAGCGCTTGTGGACCGCCCGTGGATGATCCGATAGCGATCACTTTAGGGGAGAAGTTCTTTTCATAGGGCCGCAAACTAAACGTCGATTGTTTGGGAAGTGGCGATACCGCTTTCCGCCCAATCACAGACGACTTGAGAGCCGGGCGCGGCGCCACTTTACCCGCCTTGCGATCTCGCAATCGCCGAGTTTCTCCAAGTGCCCGGATCTTTTCCAGCAAGCCTCTGTGGAATTCTTCTTTCTCATTGGCGTCTCTGCTGCAACGAGAATTTGTCATTATAATAAGCGGTGTCGCTGCCTCATCGAGATATTGGCAGTATAAAATGCTGGGTCGCTGCCGCAACGAGAGTTGGG
>CALEMG010000215.1 GCA_937910835.1 uncultured Alphaproteobacteria bacterium
GAGTCGTTCCGGTGGATTACCGTAAACCTTATGATGTACGTGAGGTTGTCGCCCGGCTCGTTGATGGCTCGGATTTTGAAGAATTTAAGCCGCGATACGGCTCCTCTCTTGTTTGTTTGCAGGCGAATATCTTTGGGCAGGCTTGCGGTATCGTGGGCAACAATGGTCCGATCGATCCAGATGGTGCGGCTAAGGGCGGGCAGTTCTTCCAACTCTGTGACCAGGCAAATATCCCGCTGATCTTCCTAAACAATATCACCGGCTATATGGTCGGAAAAGAATATGAACATAAAGGCATGATCAAGCATGGATCGAAAATGATCCAGGCTGTTTCCAATGTTCGGGTGCCGAAGATTACGCTTTATATCGGCGCAAGTTTTGGAGCCGGAAACTACGGTATGGCGGGCCTCGCCTATGAGCCGGACTTTCTGTTCGCCTGGCCAAATGCCAAGACCGGTGTTATGGGCGGGGAACAGGCGGCGATCACCATGGATCAGGTGGCGCGAAGCGGAGCCGAGCGAAAAGGCATTCCCGTTGATGAAGAAGCGCTGGCGGCCCAAAAGGCGAGACTGATCGATCATTTCGATAGTCAGGCAGACGCCTTCTACACCTCTGGACGGCTGCTCGATCAAGGCGTTATCGATCCGCGCGACAGCCGAAAAGTCATTGGCTTTGCGCTGCAAACCTGCTGGGAGGCACGTAATCGAACCCTGCAACCGAACAGCTTCGGCGTTGGCCGACTCTAATCTCCGGTAATCAATGAAAAGAATAAAGATAAAGAACAGGTGGGTCCGGGAAAATGAGAAATTTTAATAGCATATTGGTCGCCAATCGGGGCGAAATTGCCGTCAGGGTAATAAAAACGGCAAAAAGTCTCGGTTATCGCACCGTTGCCGTTTACTCAGAGGCGGATGCGGCCGCCCTCCATGTCCGCATGGCGGATGAGGCAGTGTTGATCGGCGCCGCGCCAGTGCAGCAATCCTATTTGGATATGACAAAGATATTGGCGGCGGCCAAGGAAACGGGGGCGGAGGCTATCCATCCGGGTTACGGATTTCTGTCGGAAAATGCAGACTTTGCGCGCGCGTGTGAGGCGGCGGGAATTGTCTTCATTGGACCATCTGCTGAGGCAATTGATCTGATGGGGAACAAGGCGGCGGCCAAGCGACGGATGATCGCGGCAAATGTACCTTGCGTTCCCGGCTATGAGGATCAGGATCAGTCTGACAATACCCTGATAGCTGCGGCAAAGGAGAGCGGGTTTCCGATCATGGTGAAAGCGGCCGCAGGCGGTGGTGGCCGTGGTATGCGCCTCGTGCATGAAGAGAAAAACCTTACAGACGCTCTTGCTTCTGCACGGTCGGAGGCACAAAACGCGTGCGGTTCCGATGAACTTATTCTTGAAAAAGCGATTATCGAAC
>CALEMG010000216.1 GCA_937910835.1 uncultured Alphaproteobacteria bacterium
CTATAAGGCGGAGGAGTTCGAATTCTACCTTGAAGACCTGAAAGCAAAAGCCCTCATCGTCGAGGAAGGTAGTAAAAGCCCGGCAGTTGATGTCGCCCAAAAACTCGGGGTTATGGTGATTGAACTTATCGTGCCTGAAAATGCCGATGCCGGCTTATTTCAATTGAAGGGTGAAGCAGTTGGGAGTGCCGCCTCACCGGGCCCGGCGAAAGCGGATGACACCGCCCTTATCCTCCATACATCGGGCACGACATCACGACCGAAGATTGTTCCGCTCAGCCATCGGAATGTGGCTGCCTCGGCACGCAACATCGCCCGTTCTCTCGCCCTCACGCCGAAGGACAAATGCCTTAACATCATGCCGCTCTTTCATATTCACGGGCTTATTGCGGCGGTGTTGTCCTCCCTAAAAGCAGGAGCGAGCGTGATTTGTACGCCCGGCTTCAATGCCTTGAAAATTTTCGGATGGATTGATGACGAAAAACCGACCTGGTACACGGCAGTTCCAACCATGCATCAGGCCATTCTCGCACGGGGCGCACGCAATGCAGATATCATCAATGCTGCCCAGCTTCGCTTTATTCGCTCTTCCTCCGCCTCCCTGCCGCCACAGGTCATGACATCGCTGGAGAAAATGTGGAATTGCCCGGTGATAGAGGCATACGGCATGACGGAAGCCTCACATCAGATGGCGGCAAACCCGCTTCCGCCCGCCAAGCGTATTCCGGGCAGTGTCGGCATCGCGTCAGGGCCGGAGGTTGCCATCATGTCTGAAGATGGCCAGCTGCTAACTCCTGGCGAGACCGGAGAGATCGTTATCCGCGGAGAAAATGTCACGAAGGGATATGAAAATAATCCGAAAGCCAATGCGGAAGGTTTCAGCGGCGGCTGGTTCCGCACCGGCGATCAGGGCATTTTGACGGCGGATGGATATCTCTCGATTACAGGTCGACTGAAAGAGATTATAAATCGCGGAGGCGAGAAGATTTCTCCACGCGAAGTCGATGAAATATTGATGAACCATCCAGCGGTGGAACAAGTCGTTACCTTCGCTCTTCCCCACGAAAAACTTGGCGAGGAAGTCGCCGCAGCGGTCGTGCTAAAGGATGACCAGCAGGCAACCGAAGCGGAACTTCGCGATTTCGCTGCGACGAGCCTCGCGGCCTTCAAGGTGCCGCGCAGTATCACATTGCTGGATGAAATCCCGAAAGGTGCAACGGGAAAACTACAACGGATCGGTCTGGCCGAGAAACTAGGATTGGCGTAATGAAAATTTGTATCTACGGCGCGGGCGCAATTGGCGGGCTTGTCGGCGCGCTCTTGGCACGGAAAAGCGACGCGGAAGTCTCCCTTATCGCGCGGGGGCCGCATCTGGCCGCAATCAGGGAAAAAGGCCTGACAATCAACGGACCGGAAGAAAGCTTCACAATTGAAAATATAACGGCAACGGATGATCCGGCGGAACTCGGCCCGCAGGACTATGTCATCATCGCGCTGAAAGCCCATTCCATTGGGGGCATCGTGGACAAGCTACAACCTCTTCTCGGCCCTGAGACAACGGTCGTCACTGCGCAGAATGGTGTTCCGTGGTGGTATTTTTACGGCCTCAAGGGAGACAAGGAAAATCAACGGGTCAAAGCAGTCGATCCGGATGGTAAAATCTGGGACGGAATAGGCCCGGAGCGGGCCATTGGCGCGGTCATATATCAGGCGGCGGAGATCACGGAGCCTAGCGTCATTTCCCAAAT
>CALEMG010000217.1 GCA_937910835.1 uncultured Alphaproteobacteria bacterium
AAAATACGCACCTTGGAGGGAATCGTCATGATGCTTCCCCACTTTCAAGGCGAACGAGGATCGTTCCCTCATCCACTTGGTCTCCAACCTCGAAAAAGATATCTTCAACAACGCCGTCCTTGAAGGCTGTCAATGTATGCTCCATTTTCATAGCCTCCAGCACAACCAGCGGATCACCCTTGGCGACGCTAGCACCTGCCTCGGTGAAAATCTGGATCAGCTTTCCGGGCATCGGCGCGGTGATGGCGCCTGCCCCGGCCTCACCATCCGCATCATCAAAATCGTCAATGATCTGCGTCAGTTCAACCTGTCGCCCTGTTGTCATGACGATGATTTTGTTGCCGTGTGATACCGCAGCGGCCGACAGCTTGTGCCCGGCGATATCCGCGAGAATGCCGCCATCCGCCGTCCGCTCTGCATGCACATGGAGCAAGCCCGACGGAAGGTCAATCATATAGCCGCCCTGCTCATAAACGATATGGGCGGTAACCTCCAATCCATTGATCTCGAACTTAAAATCATCATGACCAGTATCATTGGGACGCCAGGCGGTGAGATCATCCCAGGGGGAATAAGGATCGTTCGTCGCGGACCGTGTCGCTTTGTGAGCCTTCTCTCGCTCCAGCAGGAGATGCGAGACGGCGATTGCCATATCCTCGTCCGTCGGGGTCAATGCGGCAGGCACGAGATCGTCCTTAAAACGGTCGATAAAGCCGGTATCAAGATCCTTCGCCGCAAAAGACGGATGATCGGCAATATTGCCAAGGAAGGCGAGGTTCGTTGCAACACCTGCCACCTGATACTCATCGAGCGCCGCACTCAATTTCTGAAGCGCCATGTCTCGGGTCTCGTCCCAGACAATCAGCTTCGCGATCATTGGATCATAGAATGGTGTCACCGTGTCGCCTTCGCGCACGCCAGTATCGATACGCACACCATCCGACTCCCGAGGCGGGCGCAGGCGGAGTAACTGCCCTGTCGCGGGCAGGAAGTCATTCGCCGGATCTTCCGCATAGAGCCGCACCTCAAATGCATGACCGGAGATAGAGAGATCTTCTTGAGCACAAGGGAGCTCACCCCCCGCCGCGACCTTCAACTGCCATTCCACCAGATCCTGCCCGGTTATCATTTCTGTAACCGGATGTTCTACTTGAAGTCGGGTATTCATTTCCATGAAATAAAAGGCATCTTCCTTCAGCCCATCGGATACATCCGCGATAAATTCGATGGTGCCCGCGCCGACATAACCGATGGCCTTTGCCGCCGCGACAGCCGCC
>CALEMG010000218.1 GCA_937910835.1 uncultured Alphaproteobacteria bacterium
CCAACTGGTACGCCGCCCAGCTTGGAGAGGATTATCCCGACCGTCTCGTTCTCGCGGGGTCGCGTCAGCAGATCCTCCGCTATGGGGAAAACCCGCACCAGTCCGCCGCCTTCTATGCCAATGACGAAAAACGCATCGGTGTCGCAACAGCCACGCAAGTGCAGGGGAAAGAGCTTTCCTATAATAACTTCAACGATACCGACGCCGCATTCGAGCTTGTCGCGGAATTCGATCCAAAGGTGAGCGGCCCGGCCTGCGCCATTATCAAGCACGCCAACCCATGTGGTGTCGCTGCGGCACCAACACTTGCTGATGCCTATCGAACCGCCTTCGCCTGCGATACCACATCGGCCTTTGGCGGGATTATTGCGCTTAACCAGACGCTGGATGCCGCAACCGCCGAAGAGATCGTGAAAATCTTTACCGAAGTGATTATTGCTCCGGACGCGGAAGAAGCCGCGAAGGAGATTATCGCAGCGAAGAAAAACCTCCGCCTGTTGCTGACCGGCGGCCTTCCTGACCCAACCGTTCCAGGACGGCTCGTGAAATCACTGGCGAGCGGCTATCTCATTCAGGATCGCGACAATGCGTTGACTGCCTCGCCTGAGTTGAAGGTTGTCACCAAGCGCACACCGAGCGATCAGGAGATGAAGGACCTCAGATTCGCCTTCACCGTTGCCAAGCATGTGAAATCCAACGCCATTGTCTATGTCCGGAACGGTGCCACGGTCGGTGTCGGCGCAGGACAGATGAGCCGGGTCGATTCATCGAAAATCGCCGCCAGTAAATCACTAGAAGCTGCGCAGAATGCAGGGGAGACAACCGCCTGGGCCAAGGGTTCGGTTGTTGCATCCGATGCTTTCTTCCCCTTTGCGGACGGCTTGCTGGCTGCGGCGGAAGCGGGCGCGACAGCGGTGATCCAGCCGGGCGGATCCATGCGGGACGATGAAGTGATTGCCGCCGCTGATGAAGCCGGACTTGCCATGGTCTTCACCGGTATGCGACATTTCCGCCATTAAGATTTCCAGATGAAGGAGTGCCGCGATGATTATCACCACGACCGGATCCGTTGAAGGCCATTCCATTGCGTCCTATCTGGGCGTCGTCGGCGGAGAGGCCGTTATGGGATCCAACTTTATCCGCGATTTCTTTGCACGGGTAACCGACACATTAGGTGGTCGCTCTGATGCATATCAGAAGGAAATCCGAAATGCCCGCGCTCACGCACTTTCCGATATGAAAGAGGAGGCCGCCGACATCGGTGCTGATGCCATCGTCGGGATCAGCCTTGATGTCGAAGTGATCGGCGATAGCATGCTGATGGTTACAGTCTCAGGAACTGCGGTTAAGCTGGCTTAGCCTCTATCCGTGTTCCGGCTCGCGTACGAAGCTCATCAGCGCCGCGCCGACCATTAGAAGCGCGAAGATTACGATCATCGCCGGACGCTGCTGCCCAGTGGCAGAAGTGACAATGCCGATCAGGAGCGGCGCAACAAACGCCGTTGCTTTGCCGGAAAGCGCAAAGAGACCAAAAAACTCTCCGGCCTTTTCCGGCGGCGCCATACGAGCAATTAGAGTCCGACTTGCGGCCTGAGCGGGACCAAAAAACAGGCCCATGATAAAAGCAAACACCATAAAGACCATCTCGGCCGGACTTGCGAACAATGCACCGCCTTCCACCGGCATGGCGGCGGGGAGCCCGAAGAGCACCTGACCGTCGCTGATTGACAGTACACCGACAGACGCAAAGGCAAGCCCCAGCACAGAAATAACAATTGTCGGCTTGGAACCAAGCCTGTCATCCAGAGACCCACCAATAAAACATCCAGCAATCGCAAAGAAATTGATCAGGATGCCGAAGATACCGAGTTCTGTCGTGCCCCACTTAAACAGTCCGGCGGCATAGATACCGGAAAAGCCGATAAGAGCAAGAATGCCGTCATTATAGAACATCCGAGCAATCAGGAAAAAGACAACGTTACGATAATTTTTGAGCGACCGGAGCGTCGTCATTAGGGCTTTAAGGCCCTGCCGCACAGCCTCCGACTTTGGCAGATCACTTGCTGGTCTGGCCGGCGTGAAGAGCAGCATCGGAATAATGAAGACCATCAACCAGAGGGCGGCCATCGGCCCGGTAATCCGGTCCGGCTCATGTAGGGCCTTGCTCAGGCCGAATAGCGGTACTTCCGGCAGCGAAAAGCCGAACAGTACGATGAACAGTGCAATAAGTCCTCCAATATAACCAAGACCCCAGCCAAAGCCACTTAAGCGTCCCATGCGCTTGGGCGGCACGAGTGTCGGCAGCATGGAATTGTTGAAGACAATACTGAACTCTACCCCGATCGTGCCGATAACAATGCCCGCCAATATCCAGAAAACGCCCGTTTGCATTCCCGGCACTGCCCACCAGAGCGAAAAGGCACCGATGGCACAAAGGATGGAGAAAAAGAGGATCCAGGGTTTTCGCGCACCGCCCGCATCGGCGATGGAGCCAAAAACCGGGCGTAAAAGTGCGATCAGCGCCCCGGCAATCGCCTGGGTGTACCCCCAATAGGCCTGCCCTTCCGCGGGGCTGGACGCGACGAAGGAGGTAAAATAGGGCGCAAAAATAAAGGTGGTGACAACGGTGAAGAAAGGCTGGTTCGCCCAATCAAACAGCGCCCAGGAAAACTTCCCGAGCTTGCCCGCCTCACTAGGCGCTCCCTCGCTGATAACGCTCATGCCGCCCCCTTCATCTTCCGCCTGTCGATACCGTCACGCTACGACAATGAATCAGATTAGACAATCACGTTCCATTTCAATTTTCAAACCAACCCATGAATTTTAGCAAAAGGGTCGTAACTGGAATCTTCATGCCATTCATATTCTGACCAAGTGGCGACTTTTCTCGCCTGCTTTTTTCCATGAAGCCGTGCAATGACGGCCAATGACATATCCATTCCTGCAGAAACCCCCGAAGAAGTAAACAAGTTACCATCTTCTATCCATCGCGCCTGCTTCTCCCAATTCACTGCGGTCGATTGCGATCTCACCCATTCGAATGCCATTTTATTGGTCGTCGCGCGCCTGCCATCCAGCACACCGGATTTGGCGAGAAGTGCGCCACCCGTGCACACACTCATGATGATTTCCGCTTCGTCCGCCGCCTTCGCTATCCAGTTAATCAACCGAGTATTATTTATCTCCTGCCTTGTTCCCATGCCTCCCGGAACAAGGATGAGGTCATGATCGATAGCGTCATCGAAATCCACTTCTGCAAGAATGCTAGGTCCTGCATTGCTCTCCACAACAGCCTTGCTTTCCGCGACAATATGCACCTGAAAGTCGCTCTTCATCATCCCGAACATTTGGAGAGGTCCGAAAAGATCCAGAAGCTCAAACCCGGGAAAAACTAACGCAGCAATATTTTGCAAGTCGGAGATTCCCTTAACGTCACGTAATCATAGAGCGGAACTGTTGGTTGGCAAAAACAAGCTTCGAGATATCCAGCGCACCCGTCGATCGCAATTCCTTTATCAATTCGGCAGATCGCTTGATTGTTGCCTGGTTATTACCACGCCAGAAATCGAAGGCCTCACGCCCCTTATGGCCATTGGCGCCCGCAAAGACCGATGTGGTGATTGCCCGCTGCTGACCGTAAAGATCATCGAGGATTGCTGTGACGGCGAGCCGATCCCAATTATTGTCCGGCTCGATCGTTTCGGCAGCGCTGCGCAGCCAGTCAAGATTGAGTTCCGCACCAACGGCAAAATACACTTCTCCAACCTCGGTGATTGGCCGGCTGGATGCCTTACCCGCCTGGATAACATCGAGAGAGGAGCGGAGTGGCCCCAGCGCCGCGATCCGGCGCGCGAGCGGTTCCGGCACTCCGTCGGCGACGAGCTGGCTGGCGCGGGAGACGAAGCGATTTTTGCCTTCCTCGCTCAGCAGAGCATCTAGGCCTTTTTCGAGCTTGCGCATATCCGTGGCCAGCCCCTTAACCTCATCAGCGATATTATCACCTTGAGCCAAGTGCCGCAGGCACCAGAGCGTTGCGCGGCGCGCAAGCTTCTGGATAACGTCAATCATGCGTCCCTGAATATCGGTGCTGACTTTGTTATCAAGTGCCTCAATCCCGGACCAGAGCTTTTCAAGATCGAAAACCGCACAGACAATGGCAAATGCCCGTGCAACATCTTCCGCCTTGCACCCCTGCTCTTCGCGCATTTGCAATACGAAAGTAGGGCCACCCCGATTGACCAGCTGATTAACGATAATGGTCGTGATGATTTCCCGACGCAGCCGATGACCTGCCACGTAAGGGGCATATTTCTCGCGAAGCTGCGGCGGGAAATACTGGGCCAGCCACGTATCGTAATAGGGGTCATCTGGCAGCTTTGTTTCAAGGATGTCCTCATAGAGCGTCATCTTCGCATAGGCGAGAAGAACCGACATCTCCGGTCGCGGAAAGCCGATATTGGCCGCCTGCCGATGAGCGATTTCTTCATCATCCGGCAGGTTTTCAACCGCACGGTCCAGCCGAACCTTCTTCTCCAGATCGCGCATGAATAGGACATCGACGGAGAAGTTATCAACGCTCTGCCGTTCGGACGTTGTCAACGCCTGTGTTTGCAGGTAATTGTCCATCAGGACATGATCGCCAACGTCTTCTGTCATATCCACGAGCAGGCGGTCACGCTGTTTTTCTGTCATTTCTCCGTCATCAAGAACGGCGCGGAGTAGGATCTTGATATTCACTTCATGGTCAGAGCAATCAACTCCAGCAGAGTTATCGATGGCGTCCGTATTGAGCCGCCCACCGTTTAGTGCATACTCGATCCGGCCGAGCTGCGTCACCCCGAGGTTACCGCCCTCTCCGATAACTTTTGCGCACACTTCTTTACCGTTGACGCGAATGGCATCATTGGCGCGATCGCCCACATCACCACTGCTCTGATGCGTGGCCTTGATATAGGTACCGATCCCTCCGAACCAGAGCAGATCAACCTTCATTTTCAAAATAACGGTGATCAGTTCATTCGGTGTAATGCTGTCCGCCTTGATATCAAGAAGCTTCTTTATTTCGGGCGGCAGGGAGACGGATTTGGCCTTGCGATCAAAAATGCCGCCGCCCTTCGAGATCAGCTTGGGATTATAATCCTCCCAAGAGGAGCGGGGCAGAGCGAACATCCGCTCGCGTTCCTTGAAACTTTTCGCGGTATCCGGTGTCGGGTCGATAAAGATATTGCGATGATCGAAAGCAGCGACAAGCCTGATTTTCTTCGATAGCAACATGCCATTGCCAAAAACGTCGCCGGACATATCGCCGATACCCGCGACATCAAATTCCTGGCTTTGGGTATCGATTCCCATTTCCCGGAAATGGCGTTTTACCGATTCCCAGGCGCCGCGCGCCGTAATACCCATTTTCTTATGGTCATATCCAGCCGCACCACCAGAGGCAAAAGCATCCCCGAGCCAGAAGCCGTAGGAAATAGCCACTTCATTTGCGATATCCGAGAAGGTCGCGGTCCCCTTGTCTGCCGCAACGACGAGATAGGGATCATCGCCATCATGCCGGATGACATTTTCAGGCGGCACCACTTCGCTGCCGACATAGTTATCTGTAATATCCAACAGACCGGAGATGAAAATCTTGTAGCAGTTGATGCCTTCCGCGAGATATTCCTCCCGCGTACCGGCTGTTGGCAGGTTCTTGGGATAAAAACCACCCTTGGAGCCGACCGGAACGATAACCGTATTCTTCACCATCTGCGCCTTCATCAGGCCGAGAACTTCTGTCCTGAAATCCTCTCGCCGGTCAGACCAGCGCAAGCCGCCACGGGCGACCTTGCCACCGCGCAGATGCACACCTTCCACCCTCGGGCTGTAGACGAATATCTCAACGAATGGTCGCGGCAGAGGAAGTTCGTCCAGCTTCTGGCTATCCAGTTTGAACGAATAATAGGGTTTTCCCTGCTCATCCTGACAGTTCTGGAAGGCATTGGTCCGCAGGGTGTTGACAATCAGATTGACGAAACGACGGAGAATTCTGTCCTCATCAAGGCTGGAGACTTCATCGAGCAGGAGCCAGATCCCCTCGACGATGCGGGCGACATTCTCGTTCCTCTCCCCGCTCTCTGCAGGATCGCAACGGGCGTGAAACAGCTCAATCAAGCGCCGGGAAATTTCCGGATTGCTCGACAGGGTATTCATCATATAGGTCTGGCTGAAGGTGATACCGGCCTGGCGCAGATATTTCGCATAAGCGCGGAGCACAACAACACTCGACCAATCGAGTCCTGCGCGCATCACCAAACGGTTGAACCCGTCATTCTCCATATTGCCGGTCCAAACGCGACGGAAGGTTTCCTCAAACTTCGCTTTCAGGTCATGCAGGTCCAGCGCATAGCCGCCGGGCTCGATCAACTCAAAATCGTGGATCCAGACTTTGCCTTCAAGTTCTCCTGAGGCGACAAGATAGGGATTCTCTGCAAGAACCTTAAGCCCCATATTCTCAAGCATCGGCAGGCAATCGGAAAGCGTCAGCGGCGTCTCGCGACTATAAACCTTGAACCGAACCTTGTTTTCCGGATCCTCAACCCAGCGATAGAGATTAAGGCCGAGTTCCTTTGATTTGAAAACTGCTTCAATCTTCTCAATGTCATAGAGGGCCAGGTCCGCATTGAAATGTTCCTTATAGCCGGCGGGGAAGGCATTGCCATAGCGCGCGCGCAGATGCAGGCCCCTTTCCTCGCCCCATTTTTCAAGCAGCACATCCAACAGGTCATCGGCCCAGTCGCGAGATGCCTCGATCAAGCGCCGTTCCAGATCTTCTTCATCTACGACGGGCTTATGCTTGCTCTTGAGCGAAATGATATAGTGAATTCGCGCAAGCACATCATCGCCCACAAGTGCATAGTGTGATGACAGCGAGCCATTATGTTCTTCGGCCAGCAGCTCACCGAATTTACGGCGAAGGTCCGTGTTGAACTTTTCCCGTGGAATATAAACGATGACCGAGACAAATCTCTCGAACCGGTCCCGCCGCAGCAGCACGCCAATACGCGGCCTTTCCTGCAGCGACATGATCCGCGTTGCGTTTTCACACAGGTCGTCAACTGAAATCTGGAAGAGCTCATCACGCGGATAGCTCTCTAGTATATGGGTGAAGGCTTTCTCATCATGGCTGTTTTTCTGGAAACCCGCCAGATCCAGTGTCTGATTTACCTTGCGCCGCAAATAGGGGATATCCCGGGGAATCCGGTTATAGGCGGCAGAGGTGAACAACCCTGTAAAGCGATGCTCCCCGATAACCTCTCCCTTGTCATTGAATTTTTTCACGCCCACATAATCAAGATGGACGGCGCGATGAACGGTGGATCGGACGTTGGCCTTGGTGACAATAATCAATTCACGGCGGCGGAGAAAATCCTTCACCTCTGGTGACATCTCTGTCCCGCCGGTCATGATCCGGCGCGTCGGGTCGCGCAATACGCCAAGCCCCGAACCGTCGACCAATTTCCATTTGTCGGACCGGCCTTTGCCGTCAGAGGCAAATTCAAACTCCCGATACCCCAGGAATGTAAAATGGTTGTCCGACATCCATTGCAACAGAGCCAGCGCCTCATCGATTTCTTCTTTATCCAACGGTGGTGGGTTCTTTTTCAGGTTCTTGCTGATAGCATCGACCTTGGCGAGAACCGGTTTCCAGTCGGCAACCGAAATGCGGACATCATCCAGGGTTTCCTGAAGGCTTTTCTCAATTTCCTGTAGCACTTTCGGATCAGACTGCTCGTCAATCTCGAAATGCATGATGCTTTCACGGATAGCTTTTTTCTTATCCTTCGGTTCACCTGCGTATGTCTGAACACGGTTCCCATCGGCATCACGCTCTGTATATACTACCGGATGGATAACCTGATGAACGGTGAGACCGCGGCGGTTTAATGCCGCCGTCACACTGTCGACAAGAAAGGGCATGTCATCGTTGACGATTTCAATGACCGAATGAGTTGTCTTCCAACCATGTTCCTCAAGATCGGGAGTAAAGACCCGAAGCTTTGTTTTTCCCGGAGTTCTTTGCGAAGCAAATTTATACAGCGATACGGCCGAGCCATAGAGATGCTCCGGCGCGATCCCGATAAGATCTTCCGGCGCCGGGCGCTCATAGAAAAGGCGCACAAAGTTTATTGCATCGGCCGCTGTTTTCTTGTCCAGCCGATTTTCAACTATTGCGAGAATTTTGTCTATATGCTCTAACTTGAGATCTTGCGCCTTTGCGACCATTTTCTGAATCCCACTTCTTCAGATTTTGCAGTTATATTAACTAAGACTGACAATATATGCTTAAATTATCGATTAAGAGTTAATTTGCAAAGAATTATAGTAAATTAAAATTCGTCATTTTTTCAAAGTGTTATCTGAATGATGTCACAAAATTTGCTTATTTGGATCGACGGCAGACGGACTATCAGTGCAATAACGGGATCAAGGGGTTTTCGTATAAGGGGTATCACGCAGGGCAGAGCCTGTCAGTAAGTGTCCACCCTTACATTAGAGAATTGTTCAGTAAAAATAACGAACGTTTGCTTTAAAAATTTTGCTCTTAAGCCACAACAAAATTGCCCCATGAAGCCTGCCGCGTGGTTCTAGTTTTAGACCGGGGTAAAGCGCGATCAATTGGCTAATCGCAGCCCGTCTCGCTTTTTGATATTTTGTAAAGATGGGTTGCGTAGGGGCCAAAATTATCCCGGAAGGATCCCTCGTCAGGAGAGAGATATCGCACCTCATCAAGCACCTCAACGCGATCGGCATTGATGCCCGCCGGAATGCTGAACTCCACCTCGGTAGAAAATTTACTGAGCGAGCCCGCAAATACGTAGAGATGGCAGTCGTCCTGTTTTACCATCGCTGAGACATTATTATAGGGGGTTGTTACGGGCTCAATCGAGACGGCGCCCTGTATGCTTTCGCTTTTCAGAACGCCCGCCAGCTCTTGCAGACGCTGATTGATCGCCATGATGGCGTCGCGAAGTGGCGCATTGTCGAACAAAGAGGCTTCCACAAACCCGGGCGTGAACTGATGCACGAAATAGATAATGCCCTCTGCGCCGTGAATAATGCTGCGCCAGCCCAAAATCCGGACCTGATCCCCCGTCGGCATAACATGGGCATTGGAAATCCGGCTTGCCTCGATAACGCTCCAAACTGGTTTTTCGCCCCCCGTCCAGCCAATCAGCCGGTCGACACCGCGGGCGACATAATCGAGCCGGCCACGAATGCCGCCATCCGGGTGGGTGATCGGGTAAATATCAAAAGAAAGAATATCCGCCGCCTGAACATACTCTTCATAATCCTCCGGATGGTTGGTGCGTGTACCGCGCCCGTGCCATTGATCCCATGCGACCCCCTGCCCAAGGTTGAGAAGAATGGGCCTCTCCGGATCGCGCGCCTTCATTTCCCGATAGAGCTGCGACAGGAAATCAGGGGAAACCGGTGGGCCAAGCCCGCCGCCGGCGCTCGCCTGCGCGTTATCAGGTTCATCCGGCAACGTCCAACCGGCGAGAATATCGCGGAATTCTTTCTTCAGCGCGAGGTCATTCTGAGGCGCGAAAACTGGCATTTTCGCTGCCTGAAGCTGCTTGAGTTGCTGCTCTGTCGGGCCATCCCATAGGCCTGCATAAAAATTTATTCCGATGGCCTTATAGCGGGCCGCATTTTTTGGATCCTGCAGCCAGACCCCTATGGGAAAAATATCCGATTGATCCAAAAATCGAGCGGGAGAGGAGTCACCCTGTTGTGCAAGGGCCTGATGTGGAGGAACGAAAGCGAAGGAGGAGAGAAGAGCCAGTAGCAAAAAGAAACGGAGCCGCTTTCTCATAAGATTTCCTTGGATTCCCCTTCGAGAACGAGACAGGTCAATATATTCGAATAAAAAGCCCCGGTATCGATGCCAATGCGGTTGTCCTTGAATTCCGGCTCCGGAATGATACTGTGCCCGTGAACGATGACCTTGTCGAAAAGTCCCGTATGCTCCAGAAAGTCATCGCGAATCCAGAGAAGATCATGCTCTTTCTGATCATCGATCGGCCGGCCGGGCTCGATTCCGGCATGAACAAAAAGATAATCACCCATCATGCTGCTTGCCTCAAGCGAACTGATAAAGCGCAAATGGGAATCTGGAAGATTCCTTTTGAGCTTTTTCCCAGCCTCCCTGATTTTCTCCTCCGTCAACTCCGCAAGCACCAGGTCAATGCCATAACTTCTGAGTGTCGCATCGCCTCCGTAATGAAGCCAGCGCTTGCCCTTCATCGGCTCCTGCAGAAAGGACATCATTGCCGCCTCGTGGTTTCCCTTCAGCGTGATAACATTCATCTCTGACTGCTTGAGTTCGAGCAGCATATCAATAACATCCGAGCTGTCGGGCCCGCGGTCCACATAATCGCCAAGAAAAATAAGATGCTCTTCTGCCCCCTCTCGCTGCGCGCGATCCTCAGCTACCCGCTCCAGCAGAGAGGAAAGCAGATCCTTGCGGCCGTGAATATCGCCAATCACATAGGCGCGCTGGCCGTCCGGCATCCGCGCCGCAGCAATCGCGACGGGCTCTGACGGCGCGATTTCGTTTTCTGCCGTCGAACGTCTAGAGATAAATTTGTTAAGCCTGGCTAGAGGCATTAAATCCTTCTTTCAGTTTTGCCGCGGCAAGAATTATCTTTCTCATCAATTTCCAACCCCTAAGGCTAGCGCTAACGATTACCGACTTCCACTTACAAGAACGTGAACAGCCAAAAAAAAGTGGTGGTCTTTCGACCACCAATCAATATAGGTACAGAAATGATACTTTTGAAGCGCTGCCCGTGAAAGCCTTGCTTCACTTTGAAAATTTGCTTTATAAAATTCCGTCTGTATCGAAGTTCATTGCTTCCAGTTGGAGTTCTCCGCTCTGCGGCGGCGACCGAGCCAAAAAATCGCGCCCAGCGCACCTCCAAACAGCAATAGAGCTGGCGACAGGGGAACCGAATTCATAAGTCCGCCACTTGCCGTGCTCTCCACAAAATCGCTCGCCACTTTATCCTGGACAAGGACAAAGGCCGCCGCCTGATGCGTGGAAGCCGCTCCCGTCTCTATAGGTTGATTAACACCGGTGATGCCCGCGACAGCCTGATCGGCCGCATTTCCATCAAGCGCGAGCGGCGCCCCGACGGCAACAGACACGTATGCGAATAGCACGGTCAGCATTGTCACTGCGACTTTACGAAAATCCACCATCTTACTCCCAGTTACGGTGCCGGCTCAATCTCGGCCGGCGATTAGGACACTTCCAATTGCCTACATAGATATGATGACGGACAAGATCTTGCATCCCTCATATGGGGGATGGGTTAAAAAAAACTGCAACGGGCGGAAAGGGCGCTCCTCTTCCCGGAAATTCAACGGTGAGAAAATTTTTTATTTTTTCCCATGAAATGAGGCAGAGGCGTCACAAAACATGGTTCCGCTAGAACTCAGTAGTTTTCGGCCATATTGTGGCGCCTAAAACGAAAAAAGAATTATGTTAGAAGCCACACTATATATTCAGCAAACAATACCAAGAAGTAGCGTAATAATGCGCCAAATTAAAAGTCTAATTTGAGTCAGCTTATTTGTAAAAACACTCTCTCAAAAATGAAACCATCTTAATATTAATAAAAAATTTACCGATAACTACAATTTAATAAATAAAAAAATCATTTTTCAAGAAAAAATATCTGTATTAACAAAAGGTTTACAAAAAAATTGCCACAAAATTCCCCCTGACATGCCATATTCTGGCCTTATTCATAGAGATACTGGCATAATCGTAAATTTTTTGGATGATTTCGACTTCGTAAGATTGGTAATAATTTCAAGAAGAAGAAAATTTTAAATATTTATGAACTTTTTATTAATATTGGGCAGAAGGCTCGAGTAAAGGTTAAGAAATTAATTTCATGTTAATAAATATACTGTTTATTGGAAGCACTGTAAAAATGGCTGATGTATTAATGAGTTATAGTAAAAGTGCTGCTAATTTTCAGATTTAATTAATTCCGGACTATTCTGGTAAAGAGCGAGCAAAATTAAAATGGCAAATACGACAATTACAGTCTCAAATAGCGCACAACTAAGTGCTGCACTTAATAGCGCGACTGGCGGCGAAACCATTGTATTGAACAGTGGTTATTATGGCGATTTAAGCGTTTATAATGCAGACTTCAATTCTGAAGTCACAATTGTTTCTGCAAACCCCGATAATATGGCGGTTTTCGAAACGATCACTGTAAACAACTCATCGAACCTCACATTTGATACCATTGAAGTGGATTTCAATCCCACGGTTAATACTTATTCGCATGAAAGCTCGCTGCTGATCTCGAATTCGTCGGATATCACGGTTCGCAACTCTCATATCGAAGGCGACGTCGCCACCCAGGACGGTGTCGGCAGCGTGGCCGGTTACCCTGTCGGGCGTGGCATAACGGCTGAATATTCTCAGAATATCTCTTTTGAAAATAACGATATCTCATACTTCCAGAAGGGAATTATCCTTATCGAAGCCGAGAATATCGATATTCTCAACAACTCGATCGAAAATCTTCGTCTGTCGCATATTGCTGGCGCCGATGTCCATGAAGTCACCGTTGATGGCAACTACCTTGGTGCCGTAACGCCCTATAACTACGGCGGCGCGGGCGACCATGGCGACTACATCCATTTCTGGATCAACACCGGGCAGTCGCAGAACAGCAGCGACATCACCATCACCAACAACTTCTTCGCAGAGGCCGAAGGTGATCGGATGATGGGCGTCTATCTTGAAGACCACTGGGGTGAGAGCGCCTCTTTCGAAGATGTCGTGATTGACAACAACGTCTTCCACCTCGCTGATCACCAGTCCATTCTGGTCGAAGGCGCCCAGGGTATCGATATTACCAACAACACCATGCTGCAGAGCAGCGGCGCGCCAAATGATGCGCCGGGCGTTGTCCTGTCACTGGGCGTTTCCGGTGCCGTAATTACGGATAATATCTTCTCCGCCCCAATCGCCGAGCTTACCAACGATATCCAGATTGTTTCGGAATCTAACAACATCATCGTTCAGAACACCAATCCGAACGGCAGCAACTATGTCGGCAATCTTTTCGTGGATGCGCTGTCCTATAACCCGGACCTTAACGATTTGCAGCAGGCATATAACCTGAACACAGGCGCAGATCTGACCGAAGCGGGCACCGGTACCGTCAACAATGATGACGACGACAACAACACTCCGGATGAGCCAACGAACGAAACACCGGAAGAGCCAGTTGACGAGACTCCGGAAGAACCAACGAACGAAGAGCCTGAAGAGCCAAGCAACCCGACGCCGCCGACCGACGATAACACGGAACCGACAACACCTGTTGAAACGACTGTTCTTATCAACGCGGCGATGAACGGCTCCGCGGCGAACTCGGCCGATGCGAATAGCGATGACGACACGGTTACAAACAGTGTCTCCTTCGAACAGGTTGGAAATCGGGCCGCGGCGAAACTGAACGATGGGGTCATTATCTATGACGCCAACGACAAGTTCATCAATAACGATGCTTACACCCTGACCTTCGACTTCAAGAAAGAAGCCGGCGCAGAGGATGCATCGGGATATGCGATCTATTATTCCTCCAGCTTTGTTGTGAAAATCAATGCCGACTCGATTTTGGCCGCGATTGTAACGTCGAATGGCACGAACTGGGTCACCATCGATGATGTCGACGTCAACAATACCGACTGGCATCAGATGACTTTGACCTTCTCTGGCGAAGCTGGCGAGGCTATATTCTATGTCGATGGCGAAGAGGTAGCGACAGTCTCCGGGCTTGAAGGCGCAACCCAGACCGGGAGTGCCTGGCATGACTTCTATGTCGGCGGCGAGTTCGGCGATTCATTCGATGGCCTCGTTGACAATGTAATGTTTGCCCAAGGCGCCATCACGGCAGAGCAGGCAACAGAATCATACGAAGCCATGCTCGATGGCACCGAAACACCGAACGAAGAACCCGTTGATGAAACTCCGGAAGAGCCCGAAGAGCCAGTTGATGAGACTCCGGAAGAACCTGAGGAGCCGGTTGACGAAACACCGGAAGA
>CALEMG010000219.1 GCA_937910835.1 uncultured Alphaproteobacteria bacterium
CATGCTGCGAAAGAATAGCCCGCCTTGCGCTGCCCGTCAGCATTTAAAAGTGCATTAGGGGCGGGAAATTTCTATCTGGGAGCGGTTGCGAGAAATACCCGTAAAATTCGCGGAAAATGGCGCGTTATCTGGATTCTGCCTAGAAAATATGCGCTCTGCCTAACTGTGTTGCATTGTTCCGTGAGCCGAGTCACAAAAATTTGATTTTCCTGAAATCTTTCTTGCAAAAATCCACATTATCAATTAGGCGAGTCGTCGGGAGTCCTTGTTTTTCGGTTATACTACCGCTGGCGACATTGCTTCCAAGGTTGATCTGTCGCTGCTATTTGGGCACTTCGACAGCGCTATCGACCTGTTATATAGAATGAGTGTCCAGGAGACTAAACATGGCAAAAGGTACAGTAAAGTGGTTTAACCCAACCAAGGGATATGGTTTCATTGCTCCAGAGGATGGCGGGTCAGACGCTTTCGTGCATATTTCGGCTGTTGAACGAGCCGGTTTGACGACCCTTCAGGAAAACGCAAAAGTTCAGTTTGAACTTGTTGAAGGTCGCAATGGCAAGGCATCCGCTGAAGAACTCGTGCTGCTGGACTGAGATAAAGGTTCCGATACGATAGAGAAAAGGCGGCGTTTGTCGCCTTTTTTTGTGGCGAAAAAGCGTAAGGCTTTATGAGAAACCGTTGCCAACGGCGGATTTTCATGTAAAAAACGCCGCTGATATGCGCCACGGTAGGCGATAAGGTTTAGGCAAATGGACTATCCGATTAAAAATGCGGACGATATCGATATTGAAACGCTCGGCATCCCTCTCGATGCAGAGGGCGGTTTCGCGATCCTGCTGAAGGACCATGTCCATCGTCTCACCGGGGAAGAGTTGTTGCAGGAAATGCGCGATCAGCTCGACGTCCGGAATTCCGTTCGCGGCGCACTCCTTAGAAAGGCGAACAAGGATATTCTGGCGGGCCTTAAGCGAGGCCGACTCCGATTAAGCGAAGAAGCCCGAGAGGCTTTCGATCTGAATATGCTGATCTGGTTTGCAGACAAGGCCCTCAAGGGCCAGCACCAGAGCTACTTGACGACATAACGCTTTTTAAGGAGTCCGGCGCGATCTTGCCCGGAATAAGGACATGACGAATTCAATGAAGAAAATCAAGGCCGGTATTCTCGGCGCGAGCGGCTATACGGGGGCGGAGGCCATGCGGCTCCTGCTCCGGCATCCGAATGTCGAGATGACGCTCTTGACCGCCGACCGGAAAGCCGGTCAAGCGTTGGAGGAGGTGTATCCTCACCTTGGCGGCTATGGCCTGCCCGATATGATCGCGGTGGGGGATGCGGACTGGGCTACGGTCGATGTGGTCTTCTGCGGCCTGCCGCACGGTACGACGCAGGAAATTATCGCGACCCTGCCCGCGACGGTGAAGGTGGTCGATCTTTCCGCCGACTTCCGGATTGAGGACCCTGATACTTACGCCGAATGGTACGGCCACGAGCATCGGGCGATGGATTTGCAAAGGCAAGCCGCCTATGGCCTGACGGAGTTGAACCGGGAGAAGATAGAGGCTGCGCGGCTGGTGGCCTGCCCCGGTTGCTACCCGACGGCGGTGCTTCTCGCGCTCGTTCCGCTGGTGGCGGCTGAGCTGATCGATGCGGATGATCTGGTGATAGACGCAAAATCCGGCCTTACCGGGGCGGGACGGGGCCTCAAGCAGAACACCCTTTTCAGTGAGGCGGGTGAGGGCCTCAGCCCCTACAGTATCGCGAAACACCGGCATGCGCCGGAGATCGAGCAGGAAGTCGCGAAGGCCATCGGCCGGGCAGCGGCGGATATGCGGGTAAATTTTGTGCCGCATCTCGTGCCCATGAGCCGGGGCGAGCTGATCACTGCTCATGTCCGGATGTCGGACGGGAAAAC
>CALEMG010000220.1 GCA_937910835.1 uncultured Alphaproteobacteria bacterium
GCTCTCGGTCCTGACCGTAACGCTCCTACTGTATGCGATGACCACCGGCCTGATGCCCGCCGATTTGTTTGCGGGGTGAGGTTCCATGAACTGCGGAGTATTCCGGAGGGCCAGAGCAAAAACATGAAGCGACGGAAAGCCCGGGACGCCTTCCGTCGCTCAGTATAGCTTATGCTTTCGTGTTCTGGCCGTTACAGCTTAGAGATTTTGCCATCTGTAGCCAGGATTTTTTTCTGTTTAAGCACCGAGTTGACAAATTCTGGGCGCAGATAGAGGTTCTGCTGTTTGACGACGGCATAGCGGCCCTTATAACCGAGCTCGGCAGCAACAGATTTCTCATTTGTAATGCCCTTGATTTTCTCGATTTCCGCAAGACTGTGTTCAAGGACAGCAAAACCGATCCGTTCAAAGTCATTGTCGTTCTCGCCGAGAGCAAACAACGCGACTGCCTCGCCGCGGTCCTTGCTACCGACAGCAATGAGGACGTCGGCGGGGAGGACATCCCAGGACTCGGTTGCCAGTTTGCGCGCACTCTCCATCTTGATGAGAAGGGAGGTTTGGTTATTGCTGGCGCCAGCGACAAGGGTTTGGAAATAGGCCTGTGCTGGTGTCAACTGCGTGGTGAACAGTGTCGCCCGGGTCTGATCAGACCGCAGCGCACTGAGTGGATTACCCTTGCCGGCAGCGCTGTTGGCGATGATCAGGTTGGCGCCGGCTTTCTCGGTCGCATATTTGGCGGAGAGCAGTTTCGTCGCCATGCCACCGGTTCCGACAGAGGACCCGGCACCGCCGCCCAGTTTCATAATTTCCGGTGTTATTCGCTCCACTAAATCTAAAAACTTGGCATTTTTGTTTTTGGATGGGTTTTCGGAGAAAAGACCGTCGACATCGGTCAGCAGAATGACAAGATCCCCGCCGATTGCGCCGCAGACGAAGGAGGCGAGCTGGACGTTATCGCCATAGCGGATTTCATGGGTCGTCACCGTATCATTTTCGTTGATGATGGGAACGGCGCCCTTGGCCAGAAGCTCGTTGATCGTCAAACGGATATTATAGCGTCGCCGTGGCTGCGTAGTATCCTGCGGCGTGAGCAATACCAGGCCGACGGGAATATTGAACGGCGAGAAGATATTCTTGTAGGCAGCGGCGAGTTCCGGATTGCCTGCGGCGGCGGCGGCTTGCTAGGTCTCCAACGCGATATCGCCTTTGCAAGGTTGCTCATCCAAGCATCATTGATCTTGCCGGATTCGTTATCGATAATCGTCGACGAACCGATCTTGATCACAACTGTTTTCGCTTCTTTCAGCACTTTTGTGTGTCCCATTACTAGAATCCTTGAATGAAATTTAAAATAAGTAGAAATGAGACGTCCCATCCCGGGGTGTGTGAAAAGAAATTCCACAGTTCAATGGGGTACTACCGGCGTTTTTCCGGTATCTTAAGAAATGGCATGAATTTGTAGCAATAATTACCGTATCGCCTACATCACAACAATTGCGTATCCCACGCGTCTTCGGTAAAAGAGGCGCAAGCAGAAATTTTGTGGATCAGGAGCGGACATTCCTATGGCGTCTTATCAGTATATTTATGTGATGAATGGTCTCTCGAAGACCTATCCGGGCGGTAAGCAGGTGTTGAAAGATATCCGGCTTTCCTTTTTCCCGGGCGCGAAAATTGGCGTCCTGGGCCTGAATGGTGCGGGTAAATCGACGTTGCTGAAGATCATGGCCGGGATTGAGACTGAATTCACCGGTGAGGCTTGGGCCGCCGATGGGGTCAAGGTTGGTTATCTCGCGCAGGAACCGGAGCTCGATGCGGCGAAAGACGTGCTCGGCAATGTCATGGACGGGGTGCATGAGAAAAAGGCGCTCCTCGATAAATTCAACGAGGTGTCTGCCCGCTTTGCAGAGGACCTCACCGATGACG
>CALEMG010000221.1 GCA_937910835.1 uncultured Alphaproteobacteria bacterium
CGCGAAGGCGAAGAAGCTTTCGTACAACTCCTTGATAATCTGATCGATGTAAATTTCGACGTGAGCGTTATCAAGGCAGAAAAACGTGATATTGGCAATGTCCACTACAAGGTCAGGGATGAAGTAGTGAAGGGCTCCTTGCTGCCGCGCCTGGATCTGGAAGATGTGCCGTCCCCTTATTTAATGGGGCTAATGGATAAATTTTTTGACGAAAACCTGGGCCCGATGATCCATACGACGCGAGGCTGTCCCTTTAAATGCGCCTTCTGCACGGAAGGAAGCAAATATTATAATCTGGTCAGCCAGCGCCATGGACAGCTTGAAAAAGAGCTTCATTACATTTCACAGCGGGTCAAGGGACCGCGCGATTTGTTTATCTCAGATGCCAACTTTGGCATGTTCAAGCAGGATTATGAAAAGGCCCGGATCATATCCGATTGCCAAAAGAAATACTCCTATCCCAAGTATGTTCATGTCTCCACCGGTAAGAACCAGAAAGAACGGGTCGTTGATATCGTCAAGACGTTGAACGGCGCGGTAAGTATGGCGGCCTCCTTGCAATCGACGGATCCGACTGTGCTTGAGAATGTATCGCGATCCAATATCTCCGTCGAAAAGCTGTCCGAAGCCGGTAAAATGGCGAACACTGCGAATACTGGAACCTATTCCGAGTTGATCTTGGGCCTTCCTGGCGACTCAGTGGCGGCGCATACGCAGTCGCTACGCGATACGGTTGAGATGGGCTTCGATAATATACGGATGTATCAGTTGATTATGCTGCCGCAAACGGCGCTGAATACGCCCGACAATCGCAAACTATATAACATGAAAACAAAACACCGGATCATGCCGCGGTCTTTTGGGCGCTATACGGTTGCGGGGGAAACCTTGTCGTCAGTGGAATCCGAAGAGATACTGGTGTCGAAATCGACGCTGCCGTTCGAAGATTATATCGCCTGCCGCGAACTGGATCTTACAATCGAGATACTGCATAACGGCAAGGTCTTTGCGGAAATACAGGGCCTTTGCAAGGCTCTGGGGCTTTCCTGGTTTGACTTCATTCTGAGGTTCTACGAAAACCGGCGCGGCTATTCTGACAAAATCACGGCAATGTATGACGACTTTAAAGTTGGGACATCTGTTCGCCTCTGGGATGACGTAGACAGCCTCGGCGAATATGTTCGCGGCAATATCGACGAAATGCTCGAGGACGAGCGCGGCACCAACGAAATGTCCACGGGAAAGGCGACCTCCTTTTTCCTTTTGCTGGACGATATGAATCGCGTGCTTTTCGCGCTGTTGAAAGATTGGCTGGAAGAACTGGATCGTCTCGACGATCTCATGGCGGACTATATTGCAGATCTGGAGCGGTTCAGCCTGATGCGTAAACATCGCCTGCTGTCACTCCTGGAGGAAGAGAGTGACCATTTTTCCTTCGACCTGGTCGCAGCGGAGAAGGAATCCTTCCAGGTTTTGCCGGATCAAGTGCGCGCTATGGATAAGGGCCATTATGTCATGTCGCATCAGCCGCATCAGCGTGAATTGATTGATAACTACGCAAGTGAATTCGGGGATACCTTCGATGGTTTGGGGAAAATGTTGATGCGTTATCCGCATATCCATCGATTGTTCCGAAAACCGGTTGCGGTTCAATAAAGCCGGTTCATGTCAGCTTCAAAACAACCTCTCGACAGTAAAGTCCTGATTACCGGCGGAACAGCCGGGATCGGCCTGGCGACCGCTGAAGCGTTGCTTGGGGAGGGGCATGATGTTTTTATTTGCGGGCGTAACAAGCAGAAACTTCAGGACGCTCTGGAAAAACTTGATAGCGTAGCGGTCGGCCGGAAAGTTTCCGGAGCAATCTGCGATGTCCGAAACTACGATTCCGTTTGCGATATGGTTGATCAGGCGACAGGCGCCATGGGCGGGCTTGATGCGCTTGTCAATAATGCGGGCATTGGCCTAATCCAGAGCATCGAGGACCTCTCGCCAGATGACTGGCGGGACATGATCGACATCAATCTTACCGGGGTGTTCAACTGCTGCAAGGCTGCGTTGCCAGCGCTGAAAAAATCAACAAAGGCAAATATTATCAATTTGGGAAGCAGGGCAGGGCGCTATGCCTTTGCCGGCGGTACCGCCTATAACGCAACAAAATTTGGGCTCCAGGGGTTTTCAGAGGCTCTGTATCTCGATCTGAGCCAATATGGCATCGGAGTCAGCCTTGTCGCGCCCGGCGCGGTCGCGACGGGTTTTGCCGGGGTTGAGGATGAACCTTGGCATCTGTTGCCCGAAGACATCGCGAAGGTTATTGCGGATATCCTTAGTAATAACAAGCGGGCGAATGTCAACTGGGTTGAAATCCGACCCGGATTGCGGCGGTGAGGTAAATGGATATGGCACGGCATCTGAACAAAGTGGCGCTTGTCACCGGTGGTGCGCAAGGGATAGGAGCCGGGATCGTAAAGGTTCTTCACGAACAGGGAGCCTCCATTGCGATTGTCGATCGGCAAGAGGAAAAGGCGGCGGCATTTGCGAATAAACTATCCCGCCCCGATCAAAAAGTGATTGCCGTTGCCGCGGATATTTCAACGGAATCTGGTTGCAGGGCGGCTGTTGATGCAGTGGTTGATGGCTTCGGGTCGCTTGACATGCTGGTAAACAATGCAGCGCCGGGACGCGACAAAGCGCATATCGGGCAGTTGACGGGTGCGGATTGGGAAGATCATGACGCCATTGTATTGCAGGCGACCGCTTGGTTGTCTGATCACGCCGCTCCCTTTCTTCGGCAATCGGCATCGCCGGCAATCGTCAATATATCTTCTGTGACGGCCAGTGCCATAGCTCCCGAACAATGCAGCTGGCCCTACCATGTCTCGAAATCCGGCCTTGAACAATTGACGCGATATCTCGCCTGCCGCTTAGGTCCGGACAACATTCGCGTGAATGCTGTTGCGCCAGGGCTTGTGGACCGGGATGAGGGCATGAAAATCAGCGATAATCCCAAAAACCGGAAAATAATTGACGCCATCGTGCCTCTTAAAAGAGCGGCGACGGCCCGTGAGATTGGGCAGATTGTTTCTTTTCTCTGTTCGGACGAAGCATCTTATTTGACGGGCCAGATACTGACTGCCGATGGCGGGATGGGGGTACGGGAGGTATTCGGCGCGGCCTTAAGCGCGGTGGAGACGCCCTAACCCTCCGCTCCCGCCATCGTCAGTTCGGTTTTTTCGCATATACCCAATGATCCGTTGTCCGGACGATGCGATAACCCGCTTCCTTTACAAGGCGTTTCTGCCAATCGGCCGCAGCAGTCGCGATGCCCGTCGGATTAAGGATATCGACGCGATCGATCAAAATCAGATCGGGAGATTCCACTCTAATTTCGTCTAGCAGGTTCTGCTGATATCCTGGTGTTCGAGCATAGGCAAAGGGATCGGCCCGCGACAACGACGGCGGAACTTTCGATAGGCTGGAGAGGGTCAGCGGAATTGCGCTGATCCAAACAACGTTTGCCGTCTCTGCGACATTGCGTAGTTCGTCAGCCTGACCGTTTACATAGTCGCAAAGGCGGTCCGAGGCGGTTAATCCGTTGAGGCATCCATTGGCTCGGTCCAAAGTCCACATGGTTTTGAGGTTCTTTATGAATATTGTCGATTTTTCCAGTTGCGATGGGCCAATGACGGCAATAACGAACAATAGGATGGCGGCCTTCCCCTGAAAATCCTTCGTCCTCATTTTGGGAAGGATAAGCAGTAGGTACAGAAGCACCGGAATCCACATATTCTGCTCATAAAACCGGTTTGTGACGTAGGGCATGAAGGCAACGATCATTCCGACAATCGCGATCGATTGAACTTCTGTTCCCGACAACGCCGCTGTCTTCCGGCTGTCACGTACCCATCCAAAGAACAGATAGAATACATGCGCCGTGATGACAAAAAATGGCAGGTACCAGTTGAATTTCTTCCCCCCATATCCTTCTGCGAAAAGGTTCAGAAGACTGGACATGTCCGATAAATTCACGATGTCGCTGCCACCGAAAGACAACAAAAGATAGGCTGTCAGGATAAAAACCGCCGAGAATAAAATTCCACCGGACAGGACGTACAGATAGCCGGCTTTCATTGAACGGATAAAAAGGGCAAAGCCGAGACCGAGGGTGCAAACGAGGCCGGTCTCAAGGTTGTAAGTGACAGCAAAGCCGCTCAGTAGGGCG
>CALEMG010000222.1 GCA_937910835.1 uncultured Alphaproteobacteria bacterium
AGAAATGCATGACATTGAATGGGCGGTGAAGCAGTGGTCGCCTGAACAATAGCTACTCCAAATCGTTTGCCGGATCGGCGTCCTGAATGGTGGTTGCGATCAGCACTTCAAAGTCCTGATAGATGACGCGATTCATCATGGGATAGAGTACCTGGCTGCGCGGAAACTGATTGGCGATATAGTCCAGATTGGCCCTCAAGATGGTGAAACGAGACTCCATGCGTTGGATCTGGTCTTGTGTATATTGCTTCGTAGTCATGCTGCCCTCCCAAATTTGAGGGTAGCTTCTTTGACCAACTGGGCGCGGTATGCCTTGTCGAGTTTTTGCGCTTTACCGATAAGCTTGCGAAATCTTTTCAGATTGACGCGGGCTTTTTCTTTTTCGGCATATGCTTCGTCATAGAGTTTTTTGACATCTATAAAGTCAATATGTTTACGCATAACAATTTTCCTTTTCAAATATAAAATATGCAATCAATTAGAAGTTTTTTACATATTTATAATTAACAAACAATTAAGATTGGAAATAAATTGCAATTAAATGGAAAAAATACTATTTTATTCTCATGAAGAAACTTATTTCCTCGGATCAATGTCGTGCAGCACGGGCTTTAGTGAATTGGACTGGCGCTGAATTAAGCCGCCGGTCGAAAGTTCCCACCAATACGCTTTCTTATTTTGAAAACAGCGACCGCGAAACCGATGCCCGGAATGTCGCCAAGCTGTCTTTGGCGTTGGAGCTTGGCGGCGTGCGTTTTACCGATGATGGCGGCGTTGTACCGGCGCGTCAGCTTGTGACGGTGTTGGAAGGGGCAGATTCCAATGAGCGGCTGTTGGCCGACATTTATGGAACATTGAAGGATACGGGCGGCGAGGTTTTGATTGCCGGTCTTGCTGAGGCTGATCCAAACAGCCCGCAAGGCGAATTTGTAGCCGAACACATCGAAGGGCTGATTGAGGTCGGCGTCACCGAGCGGATCTTACTCGATGAAGGCGATATGAACATGATTGCGCCGGCGGCCTGGTATCGTTGGCTTCCCAAGGGGCACTTCACCGGCAAGCCATTCCAGGCTTATGCCGACAAGGTGGCGTTGATCGATTTTGGCCGTGAGGTTGTGGTGATCGACCATCCATCTTTTGCGGCAAATTACCGGGCAATGTTTGATGTCATTTGGCGGGGAGCGGCGTTAAAGCCGGATGTCGCTGATGGGTAGACTTCGCAAGATCGACATAGCCTCGCTGCCTTATCTAACCGGCTTCCTGCGGAACTTTGAGAGCGCTGATCCTTATGCCGTTTCGCCTGGTTACATGGCGATGACGGGACGGCGCGGACTATGGCTTTATGAGCGTTCCGAGGGCGGTGTGATCGTCGCAGTGCATCCCAACCGGCAGGACGCCGCACTGGCCTTTCCGATCTACGGGAACGGAGATGGGGGCTTGCTTTACGATGCGGCGCAAGCCATCGGCCTGCCGGATCGGTGGGAACTGATCAATGCGCGGATTGTGGACGGTGTGGCCGGTTCAGAGGGGCTGCTTGACTGGCAGTATCCGGCACATGTGTTGGGGTGCGAGCGCCTGGTGCAACCAACAGGCGAGCGGATGCGGGATTACCGGAAGAACCTCAACAGGGCTGCCCGAGGGCGGCTTTCCTACCGGGTTCTTGATTTGCATAAGGATCGGCCAGTTGTGGCGCGCATTGCTCAGGACTGGGCGAGGCCGCGTGTGGGTGATGCATTTAGCTTGCGCGATTTGATGGAGCCGAGTTTGAAAGCTTTGGATCTTGCCGGCCTCCTTGATTTGCAGGGCGTCATCGTCGAACAGGAAGGCGCACCAGTGGGGTTTGCTCTGTGGGAAGAAACCCGTGCGGAAATAGCCTGCGGGATGGTGGGGCTATTTTCACGTCCTGTGCGTGGCGGCTCTGAGTTTGCGGTCTTTGCGCAAGCGGAGTGCCTAGCGGCGCGCGGCATTTCTGCGCTGTGTGTCGGTGGCTCTGAAACGGCGAGCCTTGATGCGTTCAAGCGCAAGCTGTGTCCGGTGCGGGCGGTCGTGCTGGGGTCTGAAAGACTTGCCGTGCCGGCGATGGCTTTGGCGGCTTAGTTGGAAAGTTCGTCGGATGCCCAACGGTGTATCCCTTCCAACATTTCAAAAAACCGCAAAGCCCGGCTTTTGTTCTGCCGGTCCGCTCATCAGTTCAAACTGCTTATGCGTCTGCACGGAGGACGGGCAGCTATATGTCCGGACTGCGATCAAGGGCCTGTATATGGCGCGTCACGGTGTAAGGATGAACATCATAGCGCGCTGCAAGTTCTGCCAGTGAAGCCGTGCCCGCTACAATCTGCTGCCGCGCTGATACTGCTTGCCTTCGCGTCAACTTTGGTCGTCGGCCCAGCCGCTTACCCTTAAGCCTCGCAGCCGCCAGCCCCTCCTTCGTTCGCCGGGACAATCTCCGCCGCTCATGCTCTGCAAAAGCGGCAATGATCGTATAAAATAGCTTGCCATCGTCGCTGGCAACATCAAACCCTAGCGTCACCGCCTGGAATCCAATCCCTCGCTGCCGCAAATTTTCGACAGTGGTTAGAGCTTCGATGGTGGAGCGGAAAGCCCGATCAAAATCCCACACCACCAGCGTGTCTCCGGCTGCCAACCCTTGCAGTACAGCGTCGAACACAGGCCTGTGCTGGCAGGCAGCTGAATAGGTCTCCACATGTAGCTCGTCGCAGAGGGGCGCAAGCGCGTTGATTTGGCGGTCGGGCCGCTGCTCGCGTGTACTCACACGAACATATCCTATCATATTGTTTTTATTCAAGTTTGCACCTCCCCGCCCTGCGGCTGCGATCTTACATAATCGATCCCTTTCTTGGTTCGATTTTTAATGGCGTCACCAGTCCTGTGCCTCACGCCAATATC
>CALEMG010000223.1 GCA_937910835.1 uncultured Alphaproteobacteria bacterium
TAGCGCGGCAAGCGTGACAGTGCACATGACGAGTGGCGCCAACCGTTGACGAGCAAACGAGCGAGTAGGTGACGGCGGCGCTGCTGACGAGTGCGCCAGGTGGCGAGAGCGTCGGCGTGGTGCCGTCGGTGTCCTGTCCGACGATGATAAAGCCTTTCTCAGCGCGGAGGATATGCATGCTTTCGGTGCCGTAAGGCGTGATATCGAATTCTTCGCCCGCCGCCATTACGGCATCCCACAGCGCGCGGCCGCAAGTCCAGGGCACGTTGATCTCATAAGTGAGTTCGCCGGTAAAACTGATCCGAAAAACCCGTGCGTCAATCCCGGCAACCTCCCCTTCCTTGAAAGAAAGAAACGGGAAATTTTCGTGCGATATACCCATCTTTGGCGCAAGCTTCTTGAGCAGCGCACCCGCCTTCGGGCCCGTAATAGAAACCGTCGCCCATTGCTCGGTCACCGAAGTGCAGAAAACCTTTAAATCCCGCCATTCGGTTTGCAGATATTCCTCCAGCCAGTCGAGCACGCCAGCCGCCCCGCCCGTGGTGGTGGTCATCAGGAAGCGATCCTCCGCCAGGCGCGCAGTGGTACCGTCATCAAAGACCATGCCATCCTCATGACACATTAGCCCATAGCGGACCCGCCCGATCCCGAGTTTCAGCCACGCATTCGTGTAGATTCGATTGAGGAACTCCGCTGCATCAGGCCCGCGGATATCGATCTTGCCCAACGTCGAGGCATCCAGAACGCCGACCCCATTCCTGACGGCCAGACATTCACGGTTGAGCGCGTCCTGCATCGTCTCACCCGCTTTTGGAAAATACCAGGGCCGTTTCCACTGCCCGACATTCTCAAAGAGCGCTCCATTTTCCACATGCCAGTCATGGATGCTGGTCACCCGCACTGGATCAGACCAATCACCGAGATTGCGCCCGGCGAGCGCACCATAGGAAACCGGTGTATAGGGCGGACGGAAGGTCGTCGTGCCGACCTTGGGGATCGGCTTATCCAATATGCCAGACAGGATGGCAAGCGCGTTGATATTTGACGTCTTTCCCTGATCCGTTCCGAAGCCTGTCAGGGTATAGCGCTTGATATGCTCAACCGATTCAAAGCCTTCGCGCACGGCAAGCTCGATATCCGCCGCCGTCGTATCATTCTGCAAATCAACGAAATGCTTCGTCATCCCCTCGCCAATGGGGCGCGCGCCCGGCACAATCCAGTAAGGTTCGACCCCGCCCAAAGCGGGTTCGTCGATTTCCGGGGCGGCGGGCTTGCGTTTCGGGGTAAAGCCCGTCGCCCGCGCCGCATCCGCGCCGGCCTTATATCCGCCCGCAAGGCTTTCCTTTATCGTGAATTGACCGGCAAGCGCCCCCGCCACCTGCTGCGCCTGACGCGACGTGCCAGGAAGAAAACAGGCCTTATCCTCATCATACTCATGCTGGCCCTGAGACTGACTGAAAAGATGGACGACCGGGCTCCATCCACCGGACATGGCAACAAAATCGCAATCAATCCGTCGCGCGGCAGAGGTATAGACTTTCGCTCCCTTCTGGATGGCGCGAACCTCGACACTTTCGACCCGTTTGCCGCCCCGGGTCCCGGTGATCGCATGGCCCGCCAATATCTCTATATCGAGCGCGCGCACCGCATCCATTAACTCCCCGCTCACCTCACTCCGGCAATCGACAATGGCGGCAACGTCTCCGCCTGCCGCCTGAAGATCGATAGCCGTTTCATAGGCCGCATCGTTATTGGTAAAGAGCACCATCCTCTTGCCCGGTAACACGCAGTAGCGGTTGACATAAGTCTGCACGGCACCAGCCAGCATAATGCCGGGCCGGTCGTTATCGGCGAAGACGAGCGGGCGTTCATGCGCCCCGGTTGCCAGCACCACCTGCCCCGCCCGCACATGCCAGACACGCTGCCGCACCTTGCCCTTGCGTTCTGTCGCCGAAAGGTGATCGGTCTTTTGCTCCAACACGCAGAGATAATTATGATCGTAATAACCGAAGGCGGTCGAACGCTTAAGCAGCGTGACATCGGGCATCTTCTCTAACTCCGCCATCATGTCGGCGATCCAGGCGGTCTCATCCTTGCTGCCGATCTGACGTTTCTTCGAGAGGAGACTGCCGCCGAATTCGCTCTGCTCATCGACCAACAGGACCCGCGCGCCCGCACGCCCCGCCGCAAGCGCTGCCATCAGGCCCGCCGGGCCACCGCCGACCACCATTACCTCCACATGGAGATGCATGTGATCATAGATGTCCGGATCACTCGTTGTCGGCGCCTTGCCCCATCCCGCGGCGCGGCGGATCACCGGCTCATAGAGTTTCATCCACATGGAGCGCGGCCACATGAAGGTCTTGTTGTAAAAACCCGCTGTCATTATCTTCGCGAAGAGGCCATTGATCGCGCTGATATCGAGCTCCACATTCGGCCAGACATTGACGCTGCTCGCTGTCAGTCCCTCATAGAGGGAGACTTGCGTCGCCCGGATATTGGGCTCGGTCGTTGCGCCCTCCCCGAGCTGGACCATAGAATTCGGCTCCTCCGCCCCGGCGGCGACTATGCCGCGCGGGCGGTGATACTTAATACTCCGTCCCAGAAGATGTACGCCGTTCGCCAGCAATGCGGAGGCGAGTGTATCCCCATCATAGCCTGTATAGCTTTGTCCGTTGAAGGTGAAGTTCACAGGCTTTTTGCGATCGATGCGCCCACCGGATGTCGTACGGAAATGCTGGGTCATTTCGTGCCCCCAGCAGATTTTGGAAGCTTCGGCGGTGTTTCACCCATCTTGTAGGACCCCACAATCTCATGGGTGATGGTATTGCGGATCACATTGAACCAGCGACGGCAGCCATTGTTGTGCAACCAACGCTCCGCGAAGTAACCCTTCGTATTCTTGCGCATAAAGAGAAACGCCGCCCAGTCCGTATCATCAAGTTTCAGGGGATCTTCCGGTCGAGCGATATGCGCCTCTCCGCCGTAGCGGAATTCCGTTTCATGCCGTTTGCCGCACCAGGGACAGTCGATATTAAGCATTCTTCCTCTCCTAATGGGCGACGCCGGCGGCGCCATGTTCATCGATAAGCGCGCCGCTTTCAAAGCGCGCGAGGCTGAACGGCGCGTTTAAGGGATGCGGCTCGTCTTTTGTCAACGTATGGGCGAAACACCAGCCCGAACCCGGCGTCGCCTTAAACCCGCCGGTGCCCCAGCCGCAATTAAAATACAGCCCTTCCACCTGTGTACCGGAGAGGATGGGTGATGCGTCCGGGCAGGTATCAACAATACCGCCCCAGCTTCGCATCATGCGCACCCGGCTGAAGATCGGGAAAAGTTCAAGACAGGCGCCGAGTTGATGCTCGATCACATGAAAGCTGCCCCGCTGGGCATAGGAATTGAAGCTGTCGATCCCGGCTCCCATGACCAGTTCCCCCTTGTCCGACTGGCTAACATAGACATGCACCGCGCCCGACATGACGACGCAGTCAATCACCGGCTTGATGGGTTCGGAGACGAGGGCCTGCAACGGATGACTAGTGACGGGTAAGCGAATACCTGCCATCTCCGCAATGACCGAGCTATGCCCCGCCGCAACAACGCCGATTTTTTTCGCCGCGATATCCCCACGCGTTGTCTCGACGCCCGTAACCTTGCCGCCCTCCCGCTTGATGCCGATGACCTCACAATTCTGAATAATATCAACGCCGAGGGCATCGGCGGCGCGGGCATAACCCCAGGCAACGCTGTCATGACGGGCGACGCCACCGCGCCGCTGCAAAGTTGCGCCCAGCACCGGATGCCGCGCGGATTTGGAGATATTAATGATCGGGCAAAATTCCTTCACCCCTTCCGCATCGCGCCATTCCGCATCGACACCGTAGCGCCGGTTAGCATTGCCCCGGCGCACCCCTTC
>CALEMG010000224.1 GCA_937910835.1 uncultured Alphaproteobacteria bacterium
CCCGAACCGTGGGATTGGCAGGCGGCTTTTCTTCTGCTGCTCGGCCTCCAGGTTAGCGCAGAAAATACGTGTTAGATCACCAACATCCTTCGCAACGAGGAAATAATGCTTCATGAACCGCTCGACTCCACTGGTGCCTGCGTGATCCTTATACCGCAGCCGTTTGGCGAGCTCCGTCTGAACGTCAAATGTAATGCGCTCTTCCGGTCGCCCGGTCAGATAGTGAAGATGGCATCGCACGGAACGGAGAAAATTCGATGCCTTGGTAAATCTACGGCGCTCCTTCTCGGTAAAAACGCCAAGCTTCACAAGCTTTGAAATATCTGTTGTCCCGTGCAGAAACTTTGCGATCCAGAACAGGGTTTGAAGATCTCGAAGGCCGCCTTTGCCTTCCTTGATATTGGGCGCGACAACGTATCGGGAGTTCCCAAACCGGTCATGGCGTTCTTTTCTTTCCTGCAGTTTGGCCTCGATAAATTCGCGGCTGTGCCCGGAAACTACGTCCTTCATATATTTTCGATACATCTCCTTGAACATATCCTGATCGCCCCAGACATAGCGTGCCTCCAGCAGGGCAGTCTGGATCGTTGTATCCTTTTTGGCGAGGCGAACACATTCATCCACGGTGCGGGTGGAGTGCCCGACTTTTAGGCCGAGATCCCAGAGCATATAGAGCACGAACTCAATCACCTGCTCGCACCAGGAGGTCTGTTTGTAAGGAAAGAGGAACAATAGATCGACATCGGAAAACGGTGCAAGCTCCCCTCGGCCATACCCTCCGACCGCGACGAGTGATAGTTTTTCTTCCGGTGTCGGGTTGCTTAACTGATAAACATATTGGGTCGCGACATCGAAAATAGCGCGAATAAGCTGATCGACCAGAAAGCTCTGGGCATACATCATTGCCCGGCCCTTACTCGATTGCTGGAAGCGCTTTTCCACCACCTTGCTTCCATGATCAAGACTTGTCTTGAATTGCCTCAGAATTTCCTGCCGGAACTCAAAACTGCTCGGAGCGAATTTATCTGCGGCTTTGGCAATCGACTGGACTAAAGCGCGTCGGTCGATAATTTCTTTCTGATTTGGAATTTTTTCCATTTACAATCCATTGGTCTGCCAAGCTTGCTATATGACAGATAGCCTTTTAAACTTTATTGAAACGCTGTTTAGCAAATATCGGGATCAAAAGCCCGAATTATATAATCAGCCGTATTATGTAGCGTGGCATTTTATCAACAGGCCCATTGTCATGGAACAATTCGATATTGAAGATTTATCGGTTGCTGCGGTGTATAAATCCTACCCTGACGAACAAAGAACCAAACTGTTGGCGCTGCGGCAGCTTATTTTTGAGACGGCCGATGCTATCGACGATGTAACATTGACTGAAACACTGAAATGGGGCGAACCGAGCTATAATGCAAGCGGCAAGACGGGTACGCCAATCCGGCTTGCGCCATCCAAGGAAAAGGGTCTGTGTGGTCTTTTCGTGCATAGTCAGACCAGTCTTATTGACGAGTTCAGGAACAAATATCCAGACACTTTTTATTATAGCGGGACGCGCGCCATTTATTTTGAACCTGATGGCACCCTAGCAAAACCGGAACTCAGGGAGTTTATTACAGCCGCGCTGACCTACCACCGACGTAAACCCCTTTCAGCAAAGAACTGACTTTATGAATTTCTGGGCATTGACGGATGGTGCCATGCTGGGCGCTGCGCTTATTATTGCCATCGGCGCGCAGAACCTGTTTGTCCTGCGTCAGGGCGCCCGGCGCGATCAGATATTCATCATCTGCCTGCTATCGTCCTTGATTGACGCCTCGTTAATCCTGGTGGGAGCGATGGGTCTCGGATCCGCAATTGCAGCCTTTCCTGGGCTGGTGCCGTGGGCGAGCTGGGGCGGGGCGCTCTTCCTAATCGTTTTCGGTCTTCTCTCCTGTCGGCGCGCTATATGGCCAGAGCCCCTGCAGTCAATCGATGAGATGCCGGTTGTTACTTCTAAACGCAAAGCAGTTCTATTGACGCTCGCTTTCGGCTTCCTGAACCCTCACGTCTATCTGGATACGGTTATCCTGCTGGGCGGGATTGCGGCCGGATATGCGATGCACGCGCGGGTGTATTTCGTCATTGGTGCAGTCATCGCGTCCTTCGCCTGGTTTTTCGCAATCGGATATGGTGCGCGATTGCTTGCGCCGTTGATGCAAAACCGGACGGGAGCCCGCAGCCTTGATGTGATTGTGGCTGCGATGATGTTCTTTATTGCGGCCAGCCTTATCCATGAACAGCTGACCGCAATAGATTAAGGGCTGGATCAGGTGATCGTCTGGCCACCATCAATCACAATCGTCTGGCCGGTCAGGAACGTACCGGCATCGGATGCCATCAGTATGGCGGCGCCGGCAATTTCTTCAGGCTGGCCAATCCGTTGAAGCGGTGCGCGGGAAGTCGCGCGTTTTAGAATCTCCGGATCTTCCCAGAGCGCGCGGGCAAAATTTGTCTGAATCAGCCCAGGCGCAATTGCATTCACGCGAATATTATACGCGCCATGATCCACGGCGAGGTTGAGGACGAGCTGCATATCCGCTGCTTAGGAAATGCTATAGGCCACAAGAACGGCAGAACCACGAATGCCGCCGATTGAAGAGACAATGATGATTGCTCCATCCTTGCGGGCTTTCATTTCTGGCAACACCATGTTGCATAGCCAATGGTTTGATTTGATGTTGGCAGCCATAATCTTGTCAAACGCGTCATCGGGGATGTCTGTGGACGGGCCAAAGAAGGGGTTGAGGGCTGCATTGCAAACCAGTACATGGATATCGCCCATCTGTTTATGAGCCTCATCCACCAGATTTTGCAGTGACTCCTTGGAGTTGATGTTGCAGGGGATGACAATTGCCTGACCGCTGCTTCCCTCTGGCAGGCTATCATTGATTTCCTTCGCCACCTCTTCACAAATTTCTGCCTTCCGGCTTGAAATCGTAACTTTTGCGCCAGCTAGCGCCATTTGATGGGCGATTGCCTTGCCGATGCCCTTGCTGGAGCCGGTAATGACAACATTTTTCCCTGACTGAACCTTGTTGTTATTTTTAGTGGTTTATGCTGAGTTGAAACCTAATGAGTTGTGTCAGCCTTGTCATTAAATAGTTGGTTAGTCATGGCCCAGTTTCTTGAGTTCATATAGCAGGTTGAGCGCCTCGCGCGGTGAGAGATCGTCAACATTGATGGACTTGAGGCGTTCTTCAAGTTCGGATGGTTTTTTTGTCTTTTCCTGTGCGGCTGTTTCCGCAATTACCGTTGAGAAAAGCGGCAGGTCATTGGCGAGCCGTGTGGCTGCCGATCCCTGGTCCTTTTCTTCCAATGCGGTCAGGACTGCCTCTGCCCGTTTTATGACCGTTTTGGGTAGGCCCGCCAGCTTCGCAACTTGAATGCCATATGACCGATCCGCCGATCCTTCACCAACCTCATGCAGAAAAATGACGTCACCTTTCCACTCTCGAACACGCATGCTGTGGTTCTGAAGAGCATCAAGTTTGGACGCGAGGGCTGTCAGTTCATGGTAATGGGTCGCGAACAGAGCCCGGCACTGATTAATGTCATGCAGATTTTCTACGGTTGCCCAAGCGATGGAAAGGCCATCATAGGTCGCGGTACCCCGCCCGATCTCATCGAGAATGACAAGCGCGCACGGTCCCGCCTGATTAAGGATGGAGGCAGTCTCCACCATCTCGACCATAAAGGTTGAACGACCACGGGCCAGATCATCGGCGGCACCCACCCGGCTAAACAATCGATCCACAATGCCAATATGGGCGGCGTTCGCGGGCACGAAGGCGCCCATCTGCGCAAGGATCGTAATCAGGGCGTTCTGCCGCAAGAAGGTGCTTTTACCCGCCATATTCGGACCGGTCAGAAGCCAGAGGCGCTGCGCTTCGTTCAGGCAGCAATCATTGGCAACAAAATTGGCTTCTGCATTCGCTTTAAGTGCAGCCTCGACTACCGGGTGACGGCCACCGGTAATTTCAAAACTGAGACTGTCATCAACCACAGGACGGCAATAGGATAGCTCGATTGCCAGTTCCGCATTGCTTGCGGCGACGTCTATGCGGGCAATGGCTTCGGCGGTAGAGAGGATGGCAGGCCCAGCCTCTTTCACCTTGTCGATCAGTTCATCAAATAACGAGATTTCCAGCGCCAGCGCCCGGTCCGCAGCGCGGGAGATCTTGTCTTCCAATTCCCCGAGTTCGACCGTTGAGTAACGCACGGCATTTGCCATGGTTTGGCGATGGATGAAATTCTCTGTCATTTTGTCGACGAATCTTGGCGTGATCTCGATAAAATAACCAAGGACATTATTATGCTTGATCTTGAGCGAAGGGACATCGACTTCCTTCGCGTAGGCGGCCTGTAGATTGGCAATATGGCGCCGGCTTTCATCGCGGAGTGTGCGGAACTCATCCAAATCGGCGCGAAAGCCGCGAGCGATAAACCCTCCGTCTCGCGCAAGCAAAGGAACATCCGGCGCGAGTGCCGCGCGCAAGAGTTCGACAATTTCCGCGTGATATCCAAGCTGTTCACTTGCCTCTGTCAGGCCATCGGGCAGGGAGTCAAGACCACTTGTGGCCATGCCCGCCCGAATATTGGCTGTTTCCGCGAGGCCATCGCGAATAACGGCGAGATCACGTGGACCGCCCCGACCCAGCATCAGGCGAGAAAGTGCACGCTCCGTATCCGGACAGCGTCGTAAGATATCGCGAAGCTGTTCCCGTCGGCTGTGGTCGCTGGCAAAAAAACTCACCATATCGAGCCGTTCGGTGATTTTTGCGGGGTCAGTCAGGGGGCTTGATAAATCGGCGGCAAGGCGTCGGCCGCCACCGCCGGTGACCGTTCGGTCGATTGTAGAAAGCAGGCTTCCGATTCTCTCCCCGGTCATTGTGCGGGTTAGCTCAAGATTGCGGCGAGTGGCCGCATCTATGGACATAACATCGGACGCCGCGAGTTTCACCGGCGCCTTGATCAGGGGGAACTTACCCTTCTGCGTCAGCTCCACATAGTCCACCAGCGCGCCTGCTGAGGCCAGTTCTGCGCGATTGAAAGCACCGAAAGCATCAAGGGTCGCCACATCGAACAGGGCTTTGAGGCGCTTTTCGCCATTCTGGCTGTCAAAGCGGACGGATGGAAGTGGGGTCAGCGCTTTTCCCCAGTCGTTTACTAGCTCCGAAAAATTCTCTTCATCCAACCACTTGTCCGAAATAAGAATTTCGCCAGGTTGCAAGCGTGCAATCTGCGCCGCCAACTCATCCAACTCTGTGGCCGCCGCAAAAAATTCGCCAGTCGATATATCCAGCCAGGCCATGGCGTAATCTTTCCCGGCCCGCGCGAGCGCGAGCAGGAAATTATGGCTCCTGGCGTCAAGAAGGCTGTCTTCGGTAATGGTGCCTGGTGTAACAAGGCGGACTACCTCGCGCGCAACAACGGCTTTATAACCACGTTTCTTGGCTTCCGCCGGGCTTTCCGTTTGTTCGGCAACTGCGACGCGGTGCCCTTTACGGATCAGTTTCTGCAGATAGTTGTCCGCCGCATGGACGGGAACGCCGCACATGGGTATGTCGTCGCCTTCGTGCTTGCCGCGTTTCGTCAGCGCAATATCCAACGCTTTCGATGCAACTTCGGCATCGTCAAAAAACAGTTCGTAAAAATCACCCATCCGATAAAACAGCAAGCTGCCTGGATGGGCTTCCTTGATGGTGAGATACTGCTCCATCATGGGTGTTACTGATTTATTCGGTTGCGACTTGGTTTTGACTAAGGTAGGCATGGAGGAAAACTACCATAGCAGGCCATTTTGCCAACTGCTTAATCGTAATTTTTAACCTTGAAATAGATGACAAGAGTTTTGTGAGGACATGGGTCGATGAGCGATAAACCGGATTTCAGCCAGTATGAAGAGGCGCTGCGTTATCACGCGCAGGGCAAACCCGGAAAACTTGAAATTGTGGCGACCAAGGCCGTGGCTACTCAACAGGATCTTTCCCTTGCCTATTCACCGGGTGTTGCGGGGCCATGCCTTGCCATCGCGGACGACCCTGAGCGGGTGTATGACTACACCACGAAGGGCAACCGCGTTGCCGTGATTTCAAACGGAACGGCTGTTCTGGGTCTCGGAAATCTTGGCGCGTTGGGATCCAAGCCCGTGATGGAGGGAAAGGCGGTTCTCTTCAAGCGCTTCGCCGATATCGATTGTTTCGACCTGGAGCTTGATACAGAGGATGTAGATGAGTTCATCAATTCTGTCCGACTGATGGGGCCGAGCTTTGGCGGGATCAATCTTGAAGACATCAAGGCGCCAGAATGTTTCATTATCGAGCAACGCCTGCGGGAACTGATGGATATCCCGATCTTTCACGATGACCAACATGGCACTGCCATAATTTGTGCGGCCGGAATAATCAATGCGCTGGACCTGACGGGTCGGAATCTCAAGGACTGCAAAGTCGTGGTGAATGGCGCCGGTGCCGCTGCCATTGCCTGTCTTGAACTGATCAAGGCGATGGGTCTGCCGCATAACAATGCCATCCTTTGCGATACCAAGGGTGTGATCTATCAGGGCCGTGAAGATGGGATGAACCAGTGGAAATCGGCCCATGCGGTTGAAACAGAAACCCGCACATTGGAAGAGGCGATGGAGGGCGCGGATATCTTCCTCGGCCTCTCTGTGAAAGACGCCGTCAGCAAGGACATGGTCGCGAGCATGGCTGACAAGCCGATCATCTTCGCTATGGCTAACCCGGACCCGGAGATCCGCCCGGAGGAAATCGCCGAGGTGCGAAAAGATGCGATTGTCGCGACGGGGCGGTCCGACTATCCGAATCAGGTGAATAACGTCCTCGGCTTTCCCTATATTTTCCGAGGGGCGCTGGATGTGCGTGCGACGACGATCAATGAGGAAATGAAGATCGCTGCCGCGGAAGCAATCGCCGAGCTGGCGCGGGAAGATGTGCCGGACGAAGTTGCTGCCGCCTATAAAGGCAAGCGCCCGATCTACGGGCCCGATTATCTTATCCCCGTGCCATTCGATCCAAGGCTGATCAGCCATGTGCCGACGGCGGTCGCGAAAGCAGCCATGGATAGTGGCGTTGCCCGCCGTCCTATCATAGATGAACTGGCCTATCGTAATGAGCTGCGGGCGCGCCTCGATCCGACGGCGGGCTCCCTGCAGCTTATTCTGGATGAGGTGCGCGCCGCGCCGCGCCGGGTTGTCTTTGCTGAAGGTGAGGAAGAAAAAGTAATCCGCGCCGCAGTCGAATTCCAGAAAGAAGGAAATGGAATTCCAGTCCTCATTGGGCGGAAAGATGAGATTCAGAAAATCATGGCCGAGATCGGTATTGAAGGTTCAGAGAATATCGAGATTTACAATGCGCGGGAAATGGAAAATCGAGAGAAATACTATAATTTCCTCTATGAGCGGCTACAGCGTAACGGCTATTTGCTCCGGGATTGCGCGAGACTCGTGAACCGGGATCGTAATATTTTCGCGGCCTGCATGGTTGCCATGGGGGATGCAGATGCGGTTCTAACAGGTGTCACTCGGCGCTTCTCTGTCGCTTTCAAGGAAATCCAGAAGGTGATCGACCCGAAACCAGATCAACTTGTAATAGGGGTTTCCGTTATTGTGGGCCGTGACCGCACCGTCTTTATGGCCGACACAACTGTCACCACCTTGCCGACGGCGGAGGAACTAGTTGCCATTTCCAAGGAAACAGCGGAAGTAGCAAGACGCTTGGGGCATGAGCCGCGTGTTGCGCTGTTGTCGTATTCAAATTTCGGCAATCCGAAACA
>CALEMG010000225.1 GCA_937910835.1 uncultured Alphaproteobacteria bacterium
CCACTGAAATAGAACCCCTGCTTTATCTTCGCGCGAAAATACCGGCACCAGAACAATATCAATATCGACTTCAGCTTGTCTGTAAAATATGGAAGCGTCCGGTCCTTCAGCGCCCGGATGCTGTGCGGCGCAGCGGAGACGGCCGTCGCCACACATAGAGCCGGCCATTTAAGCACAAAACCCGACTCCTTCTTCCACATGTTAAACGTCATCGCCGATTGTCGTTTCCATTTTGCCCGCAGCTCATCAAGCGTTGCACGCGCCGGGTGCTTGGCAATGCAATCGCCGCCGAAATGAAACTTCGCGCCGATCGCGTAGGCACGCTGACACCAATCTGTATCCTCCGCAACATCCGCATGGAAGGGGCCGACTTCCTCGAAAAGAGCGCGGCTCGTCCACATATTGCCGGTCGCCGCATCGCCCTTCTTCGTATAGCCTTCCTGATCCATGGAATAGGTGATCTCGAACGCTTCCACGCTGTTGGGGCGGTCATATTCTGGATAGATGATGATTTCACCAGCCATCACGCTGCGTTCACCCTCCTCCCGCATATGATTGAGGCCATTTTTCACGAAGTCCGGGTCCAGCAGGCAGTCACAGTCCGTGAAGGCGAGAAATTCTCCTTTGGCGAGCTTCGCGCCGGCATTGCGGGCGGGCCCGGCGCCGCGGGCCGTCTCTACAACGAGAGAGACATTCAGGTCATAAGCATCCAGACCCTCAACCGCTTCCTTCGAGTTATTATCGCACACAATAACCTCGAACCTGCTCTTGTCATAGGTCTGCGCCTCCAGCGTCGCCAGGCACTCCGCCAGGCCAGCCGGATCATTATAATGCGGTATAACGATGCTTAGCTCGAGTTCTTCCATTGCGATCTAAATCCCCTTCGATGCAAACCTAAATCATCTCGAGTTAATTTTTATTAAAAAGTGCGTGAATTCAGGGACTTTTAATACCACTTGCCGCTCATTCGATGCGCCATAAAGCCTTTCATCTATAACGGTTTAGGCATATCGGGCGATTGTCGAGCCGTTTGAGTCTGCTGCCCTTGCGGCATTTGCGGGGCAGCCGCGGGTCGTCCGGTCCGCGCCGGAACCTCATTCCAGGCAACACCGGCACTAACCAGCATGCCTAGCAGAATATTTGTCAGGATCAATGGCTGTTCGAACAGGCCGACCGACATACTGGACACATCCAGCGCGATGAGGGCGGAAATCAGGAAGAAAATCAGTTTCCGGCGATAAGGGTCCTTCGACGTCTTTCTGGTTTTCGCGCCATAGCGCACCGCATTTACATGCGAGAACACATACATCAGGAAGGCCGGAATACCGCCATTGACCGCCACAATCACGAAATGATTGACCAAGTCGATATGACGCCGCCCGTCGAGCAGGCCACCCCAGTAATTAATGTCTATCCCGCTGGAGCCAAAAATCCAGTAATCGCGCCACTGTTCCACCGCGACTTCCAGCAGGCGGGTCCGGTACCAGGCTGTTGTCGAGTTAAGCGCCAGATAGTCGATGAGATTGTAAAAATGCCGGTTCGACGCGAGTTCAAGGAAGATGGCGAAGGCCAGCATCACATAGAGGGTCGGCTTGATCAGGCTCGGGCGCAAAATATACATGTTGCAGAATATCAGCGTAACGATGGCAAGCCAGGGACCGCTCGACATGGAAGCAAGGCCGCCAACAGCCGCAAAGAGCGCCGTAAAAGTACTCATTTTCCGGACGCGCGGATTGGCGCGGATTGCCCAGGCGATGCCGGCGATCAGCATCATCGCCATGCCATAATAGATATGAACGGACGTACTGACCTTCGCGCGCATCATGCCAAGGCGGAATTCCGGTTCTTTCGCAATCCAGACCCAGGTTCGATAGGCGTCCAATCCGACATACGGTGAGGTTGTCGTGTAGGATTACAGACATCCAATAACTCACATAAAGGCAGAAATACAGAAAAGCGGTAATGCAAGACCACCCGCATCCTGAATAGAGCGAATTCCAAGCCGGGCGACGAAATACATCAGGACGGTATCAAAGCCATAACCAATCATCTCGATCGTTTTGTCAGATTCCGCCCCGGCCATCATTGTTGCAAGAACCGTCCAGGCCCAGAGGAAGAAGACCAGATAATCGACAGAGCAGACATTCATCTTAATATGCCGGCCCTGAACAACGAAGCGGATCAATAGCGCAAGGGCAATCAATCGAGGGGCGGACATATCCGCCGGACCAATTGGCACACGGAGATATTCCGGCCAGATCATCATGGAAATGATCAACACGCCAACCGCCGCACCCGGCCGCACTGCGAGGGCGAGTATACCTAAAGCAACGGTAACGAAGGCGGTTACACCGATCATTATCCCTTTTCCTTCGCTGGCGGGGTCCAGCTTTCCACATCAATCCGCTTGTTCAGACGTTTTCTGAAAATCCTGAGGACTGTCCCGGTAATCGATTGTCTTTTTTCGTTCAGGCTTAAATCACTCCACCAGAAGCGTGACATCTTGAACCCAATATATTTGGGAACCGCTGCGCCGAAAAGGCGGAGCATATGCAATCTTGCCCAAACACTCCCTCTTGATCCAAGTAAATTCGGCTGAGATCTCGGAAAAAGCGACAGATCGTGGTTTTCGAGCGTGATATAACCCGCCGCCGCTGCATCAAGAATATATTGCCGTCCTTTTTCGGTTCGCGCAACGATCAGGGATTTTCCAGGTTCCCCCTCCTCGATCGGCCGGTACCACGGGTCACCTACGGCAATATCCGCAAATTCTCCCGTGTGATCAGGACAGATGTAACAGCGCCATTGCCGATATTTCTGCAAGAACCCCCAGGATTCTGCGTAGGTCATCTCGACGGATTTTTCGTCGCCGGCATCATCGTCATAAACCACCTTCCACATGCCGGGCCAACCATTGCCGCGAAAGCGTAGGCTTTTGACTTTGGTCGGATCCGGAATTCCTTCTCTCTTCAGCAGTTCGAGCGTTCCTTTGGTCGACGGCGTTCCGGCGCAGAAAAAGGCGATTGTCACGCCGATTTTTTTATCAAGCGCGGGGTCCAGCTTTCTGGCTTTCTGCACAGCGGCAACGTCGCAGGGCTTACCAATAAAAACTGATGGCGCGTCCTCTTTCACCACGAGGTCCAAACCATCGCACGGACTCGCCGGTGCATAACGCGAACCGGTTGCCGCCGCCAATTCAGCTCGGCCGCGGCTCAATGTTGTCTCGTTCAGATAGGGGTAATCCGCGCGGGCCCTCGTGTGCAGAGCTCCCGCGAAACCCTTTTGCTCAATCCCGAAAATGGCGAGAGTCGTCGCGGCGCCACCGCTGGAGCCACCCTTGCGAATCCCGTCATCCGCGGAAAAGCCTTCCCAGACATCAAGAACCGGGCCCCATCCATCCACGAGTTCCTTCTCGATGCCCGGGGCATCCTTGTTATAGTCATGTGTCAGATTGGCACCGGGACAGGATTGAAGCGCCTTTCCTGTTTCAGGAGCCGCACCCTCTCGTACGAAAGGCCTACGCCCAAGTTCCAGCGCATCGCCCATCTGGAACCTTTCCGGTTCCACAAACGCGCAAACACCGCAACCGGTGCAGAGTTGGCGGCTGGTAACGTCGGTGATGTTACGGAGACTCTTACTCACAACTCAAACCCCTGCGTTCCCGCTTTCCGCCTTTTGCAACACCACTTCCGGTGCCGCATTTTTATCCGCACCGTCCATATTCTGGATGAACAACGATATCCCATCCTTCGTAACAGGATCGAAGAGAAGGTCATTGGCCTTCATAAGCTCGGGGAGGTTGAGATTCCACCATTCGGATTTTTTCACCAACTCTGCCACCTCGGGCGTAAAGCGGCGGCGGAACTCCTTCGCCGGATTGCCGGCAACAATTGCAAAATCATCCACATCTTTTGTCACCACAGAATTGGCGCCGATAATCGCGCCATCGCCGATCCGTTTGCAGCCCGGCAAGATAGTCGTCCGGCTACCAATCCAAACGTCATTCCCGATGGTCAGCGGATTATCCTGATCAAGCGGAATCGTGTCCTGATCCACAATACTGAGGTGGCGGTTATAGAAGAACGGGTGCTGCGTCAGGGTTTCGGCAGGATGATTGCGCCGGAAAACCATCAACTCGCTGCCGAAGGAGCAATAGGCCCCGATTACCGATCCAGACGGGAAAACACCCGGATCAAGGCAAGGACCATAGCTATAGCGCCCGACCGTGACGCCGTAATACTGCTTCATGATTTTTCGGCGCGTCTGAGAATAGAAAAAATTACCTTCAAGGCGGTCACAGAGGGAAAAGCAAATCCTGCGCAGCACGCGAGACTTATAGGCACGAAGGATCAGGTTTGACCATGGGCTAAGGGACTGGTCATGCCGAAGTTCCGCCCATCTGATCTTTTCGGCTGAAAATCTGTCCTTCATGTATCCCAATCCATTTTGATAAACGGGCTCATCATCCTAGACTTGCGCCTCGGCCTGTGCACGACCTGACTGCCTCAGCCATTTCACCAGATCCAGCGCAGAAAGCATAAATATGCCCATCGCGACCAGCGTCAGCAAAATCGATCCCCCAATTTCGAAAACGGGGTCCAGACCCATTGCAAAATTAGATGACAGAACAAGTGCCAGTGCGACAAGAGCAATTGAAACTACGACAGATTTGTAAAGCAAAGATAAATCAATGCCAAATTTTCGTGTGAGCAAGGAAAGGAAGAAGATAACGGCCATTGTCTCGCCGATGATACCGCCAATGACAATGCCGAGAACACCCCAACCCTGCCAAACCGCCACGAGAGCGAAAATCAGCGCAAAGCTCCGCACGATATTCGCATAGAGGGGAAGTTTTGTTTTCCCGCAAGATATGGCAACAATTGTCGGGCCTGCCTTCGCCATTCGAATACCCTGCATCAGGGCAAGCCAGGCAATAATCTCAACGCCCCCGATATAATCGTTTCCAAACAACAAAAGAAGGAATGCCGGGCCCGCAAGCGCCAGACCGACGCTGATGACGATGCCAATCAACAGGCAGGCCTGGGTCGTGGCAACAGCCCCCAATTGCAGTTTTTCCGGATCATCCTGCACCTTGGACAGCATCGGCATGAAAAAAGACTGCGCGGCATTGGCGAAAACCATTGAGGGAAACAGGGTGAGGGTGAAGGCCGCGCTGAACCAGCCGAGATCCTCCATGCTGTAGGCGATACCGACGATACCCCGGTCCGCCTGGAAAATACCGAAAAGCAACAACCCGTTCAGCATCAGCGGCCAGCCGAAGGAGAAAATTCTGTTCAGATATTTCCGGCTGAACGTGGCGGAATACCGCCGCTTTGCGACAAGGAAGGAAAGGACCACGGTCGAGACCGCTTGCACCGTGATGATCCACAGCATCACCCGATAGTCCTTGAAATAAAGGGCGAGCGGAGCGGCCAGCGCAACCGCAATAATCTGCGGCACACTCTCTACGAGGACCGACGGACCAAAACTCATTTCCCGCTGGAAGCGCGCGGGATCCATATGCACAAAGCCGGTTATCAACGGCAAAACGGCCAGCCACTGAAATGCCCAGATAAGCTCGGGCAGGTCAAAAAGATGAGCAATCGGGCTCGCCACCGCATACATGATAACGGCCAGCACCACCCCGCGCAGAATATTAAACGCCTGCACCGTTCCCTGGAGTTTTGGCTCATTTCCGTCGGTCGCCTGAACGATCAACCGGTCAACGCCAAGGCCGGTCGACATTTGCACCAGCGCCATCGTAATACCGAAGGTGGCCGCAATACCGAAATCTTCCACGCTGATCAGTCGCGCGATGATGATATTACGCGCGAACGTGCTCAAAGCACCGACCGCCCCACCGAACGAGAGAAACAATCCGCTTCTTAGATGGCCCTTAAGTGACACTTCCCGTGGCCTTTCGAGTTAATTATTCTTGCTGGCGACGATATCCAGAATGTAGTTCGAGATGATCGACATCTGTTCATCAACCCGCCGCTTTACCTCGGGAATCGATTTTTCAAGAGAGGAGAGAAGATAACAACGCCGCAGGAACGAGCCCTTCAAGCTGTCGGTCACATCCTTGGTATCAAGCGTTCGAGGATCGAAAACCTCATCGCCCTGGCCGCATGTTTCAAACACGCCCTTGGTCTTGTCGCTATAGGCAATGGCAGCCGTTGGAACGCCCCGTGAAAGCGCCGCGATTGTCGAATGCATCCGGGTTCCGCAAAACCAGTCCATATTCGAGATCTACCATTTCACCTGATTCTGATCGTGAGTATCGGGCGAGACTTAGACGCGGTCTTTATACTTTTCCTCAACTCTCATCGCCACCTTCTCGCAGGCCGTGTAGTCCGATTCCGTATATTGGCGACCGCTCATCACATGCGGGATAAGGACAAGGTTCGCATCGGTTTCCGCAAGCAGCCAGTCGCAAAATTCGTGAATAATCTCGTTATAGTCCGCCTTAAACCCATATTGAGACACAGCGGCATTGGGATCGTTATATATAAGGCCACTAACATTCAGGCCGACAAGTGGTTTTTCCGGTTGCTTTTCCAACACCGCTTGACGAAGAGGCGCCTCAATCATGTCTTCGGCGCCGCGGATTCCCAGCGCAAAGGCGAAATCCACCCCGCTTCTGTGCCTTGCCGCGTCAAAATCATCGCCCAGCATATTTTTGAGGATCTCATAGCTGTTAGGATCCCGCGCCCAGGCCATATCCGCGCCCTTGACCGCCTCAATGGCAATCCGGTTGAATTTCGGTTCATAGTAAGGGCCGTAAGTCTGCGGCAGCAAAATCAGCGGAACATGTCTTTTCAGGGAAATCAGCTTCGGGCGGACAACGCTCATAAAGCGTTTCGCGCCATAGATATCACTGAAACTGTCACCACCGGAAATATCGAGAACCACGTCAAAATTGTCGATATCCCGCACGACGGAATTCATCATCGCGCCAAATGCTCCCAAATGAGAGAGTACAGAAATAGCCACGATATTTTCCGGCAGATAATAGCGATGTCCGGCGCGAATACCGATATGTTCCACCTCAAACTTGTGGCCTTCGGAAAAATGGTGAATTTCAGTGCGCTTGCCGAGCTCATTGTCGAAGACGGCAAAGCTGGCATTGGGCAACCGCTCCGTGATGCCTTCAACGGTCGAAGCGAAAAGAGCGGAGACGCCCATATTCGTTGTATCCGGCGCCGCTCCGAATAACCCGATTTTTATTCCAGATTTACTATCGGACATTACTTTGTACTTACCAATTGTTATTCACTTGACCATCTAGTCCGGTACATATACCGGAAGAACCTTAAACAACTCTTCTGAAAAGGCAGAAAGTTCCGCATCCGCCTGAGCCTCCGGCATAGATGCCTTTATCGGCATCGACAACCGGATGAGCGAACCATCCGTCCGAGCGGAGGAAAGCCCGCCCAACAGCAGATTAAACTTCGCCTTATATTCGTTCGCGATATACTTTCCGCGCTGCTTGAACCAGTAATAGACTAACAGCCTGTCTTCGCCATGGGTGACGAGTACCCGATTGACCGGCACCGCTTGCTCGCCATTTTTCAGCGTAATTTCCGTCAGATCCTCTATCTGCCAGCCACCGGAAGGGATGCAGACACGCGGTGAATGTGGTGTGCTTCCGGCGGACTGCCTGTCATAATACCCGATAAACAAGGTAATTGGCAGCACCTCACCCCCCCGGTAATGACCGAGGAAATAATCGCTCATATTGAGGATGGTCTGCTCCACCTTGGGGAGCACATCCTCTTCAGCGATCATGTTATTGATTTTGAGCGGAAAGCTGTTGAACATTCGCCGGGGAGGGATTTCA
>CALEMG010000226.1 GCA_937910835.1 uncultured Alphaproteobacteria bacterium
TCTCTCATCCGCTGTCTGGGCAAACGGCTTGATCGAAATCGGGGATGATGTCACCTATATAAACAAAGGAGATCTGGTTAAATTTCTCCCCTTTTCGGAGTTGATGAGATGAAAATTCTCTATTTTGCCTGGCTGAAGACCAAATTACAGATGACCGCGGAAACCATCCCTTGGTCGGAAGAATGCCGTGATACCGACAATCTCGTCCGCTGGATGAAAACTCGCGGCCCATCATTCGCTGAAGTTTTCAGCGATCTGGAAGTCGTTAGGATTGCGGTTAATCAGGAATATATTACCGGCAATACCGCCCTTGGAAAAGAAGACGAGGTTGCCTTTTTCCCGCCGGTAACGGGAGGGTAGAATGATCCGGGTCCAGCGCGACATCTTCGATATTGGCATGGAAATAGAGGCACTGACGAATGAGCGCACGGATATTGGCGCCGTCGTCAGCTTCACAGGCCTTGTCCGCGATTTTAATGATGGCAGTAAAGTCACCGGTCTCAGCCTGGAACATTATCCCGGCATGACGGAACGGGAACTTGCGAAAATTGAAGAAGAAGCGAGAGCGCGCTGGGACCTGCAGGATAGCCTGATCATTCATCGATATGGGGAGATGGCGCTCGGAGAACCTATCGTGCTGGTGGTTACGGCCTCACCGCATCGTCAAGATGCCTTCGAAGCCGCTCATTTCCTGATGGACTGGCTAAAAACCAAGGCCCCCTTCTGGAAACAGGAAATGAATGCAAGCGGTAAAACGAACTGGGTGGAAGAACGTGAAAGCGATCTGAAAGCGGCGAGACGCTGGAACTCTGATGCTTAGCCTGCGCGGCGATCCCTCTCTACCTGATTAAAGCTGTTTCTGCCGTTCAATCAACCACTGTCCTGCGAGCCTGTTCGCTTCCGCAATTTGTACTGGGGACATTTTAGACATCAGTACTTTGTTCAATTTAGGCGCGGCATGATCGCCCTTTGCGCCGGAAATAAGCGACCATTTCAACGCCTCAATCCGGACCAGCGACACCTCGATTTCTGTTCGGGCCTCCTCATTATCAAGGTCTGCAATCTTCGCTTGCTCGAATATTTCTTCAACCGCGTCCTTATTCAATCCATCAAGCGATTTAAGCGCTGTCAGGGCCTCTGTCTTGGATTTCGTCAAAGGCGCTTCCGTCACCTTGTTCGCGACGGAGCTCTTCACAGCATCCGAAGTTGTTGCGAGAGCTATTCTTTGCGGTTCCGTTGCTGCTTGAGGCGCAACAGCTGGTTCCTTCGCCGTTGACGGAGCGGGGGCGCTGGCAATTTTTGTCTCGGGAGCCAACGCTTCCACGGATGGCTTTTTATTTACCGCCGCCACTTCCTGCGTAGATTCTGCAGCTTTGGGCTCAACCTTTGCGACCGCGACTGGTGCCGCCGCCGGGGATACAGCCGTAACCGGCGTTCCGCCTGTGGTCGAGGCCGCACCGCCCTGCTGCTTGGCCATCAGGTCTGCAAGGCGTGCTTTTGCTGCAGCAAGACTGCTCTGGCTTTGCTGGCTATCCTTCTGGGCAATCGCGCGTCGCTGCTCTTCGATCTTCTGTTCCCTAAGTTCCGCCTGACGCTTGGCTTCTTCAGCTGCCTCCTGCGCAGCATGAATCGCCGCCTGACGGCTTTCGTCAAGCGCTTTCGCTTTTGCCTCCGCCTCCGCTTTGCGCTGCGCGATCAACTCACGCTGTGCGGCGGCCCGCTGCTCGGCAAGTGTGTCCTCGGTAACAGCTGCGGACTGCTGCTGCGGCGCAGCCATCGTTGCCTTGGCTTCCTGAAAAGCAGCTTCATCCTGTCCGGTAAAATCACGATACCAGAACCCTAACGCCGCAAGGGATCGCGTCTGTGCCGCACGCAGATCCTCCGTAGACATTAAATCGCGAAGCCGTTCTATCGCTTCGCTTGCTTCCCCAAAATCCTGGGCCGCGGCAAGTTTGAACCAAGCATAGGCCTCGACAAGGTCCGCCTCAATGCCGTCCGCTCCCTTCTCAAAAATTTGGCCAAGCGCATATTGTGTCTTGGCATCGCCGCGCTGTGCCACCGGCTGCCAGTCCTCAATTGCCGTAGAGGCATCATTTCGATCAAGGGCCTCCTGCCCTTTTTCAAAACTTGCCTGAGCAAACTGCGCGCTAAAAAAAACCAGCCCGAATGCTAGTGAAAAACGCCTTGCTTTCATAATGATCCAGTGCCCCGATTAATCTACGGTTTAATCAATTGCTCTTACATATTGGTACTATTTTAGATGAAATTACGCAAAAATCAAAATACCCATCTCAACATGGTTAAGACGGGTATGAAGTATAGCCTATTTTGGCAATTCTAAGCAGCAATCTTTCTGCGGACGCAATTCTCATAGTCCTTGATAAGCTGTGCGCAAATATCACCGGGAGTGAACTGATAGGTGTCAATGCTACTGACCGGAGTTACTTCAGCCGCAGTTCCCGTCAGGAAGCATTCGTCAAAGTCCGCCATTTCTTCGGGCATGATCGCGCGTTCGACGACTTCAATCCCACGCGCTTTTGCAAGATCAATCACCGTCCGCCGCGTAATACCGTCCAGGAAGCAATCCGGTGTCGGCGTATGCAAGACGCCGTCCTTGGTAAAGAAGATGTTCGCACCTGTCGACTCGGCGACACGCCCGCGATAATCAAGCATTAACGCGTCGTCAAAACCTTCGGCTTCCGCCTCATGCTTGCTCAGCGTACAGATCATGTAAAGACCCGCCGCTTTCGACCTAGTCGGAATTGTTTCGGGCGATGGTCGCTTCCATTTGGAAAGTTTTAACCGAATGCCTTTCATGCGGGCTTCAGGCGAGAAATAACTCGGCCAGACCCAGGCGGCGATGCCTAGATTGATGCGATTGCTTTGCGCAGAGACGCCCATCATCTCGGACCCACGCCAAGCGACCGGGCGGACATAGCCATCAACGATCTTGTTCGCAATAACCGTTTGGCGTGATGCTTCGTTAATTTCCTCGGCTGTCTGTTCCAGCGTAAAGCCAAGAATGCGTGCAGATTCGATCAGTCGATCCGTATGTTCTTCAAGTTTGAAAATCTCGCCGTCATAGACCCGTTCCCCTTCAAACACACTGCTGGCATAATGCAATCCATGTGTAAGGACATGGATGTTTGCATCGCGCCATGGTACGAGTTTACCATTCAACCAGATAAAGCCATCACGTTCGGCAAAAGAGGAGGTATCCATTTTGAAGCACCTTGCGTTATTATAATATCGTATAATCCCAAAAATAAGTTCGATTATGTCGGATCGAACGGTAATTTTGTAACATTATAAGAAATATATGTCAACATGACTGACGTAAAATCAGTAAATAATCCACTTTTCCTTCGCGAAGAAGAGCTTCGACAGGCAATAGAACTCCTGTTTTTTGCTTATCGCGACTTCACGGCAGGTCCGGATAAGATCCTTAAAGACTATAATTTCGGTCGAGCACATCACCGGGTGATTCACTTTGTCGGGCGCAATGAAGGCATGACCGTATCGGAGCTACTCGATATTTTACGAATCACAAAGCAAAGCCTGAATCGAGTTCTCAGCAATCTTATCCAGCGAGGCTTTGTCGAGCAGCGCCAAGGGGAAGAAGACCGGCGGCAACGCTGTCTCTACCTGACGGAAGAAGGACACCTTCTGGAGCAAAAAGTGAGCCGGGTGCAACGGGAACTTGTTGCCAATGCCTTTCGAGAGGCCGGCGGGGAAGCGGTTGCGGGTTATCGAAAGGTCCTGACGGGCCTAATCGACGAAACAAATCGAGATACCGCGCTGAACCGGATCCTTAAAACATGAAAATGCTGCACAACGGATAGCCCATGGTGATGGATAACGCATCTCATATCCTGGTGGTGGATGACGATACACGGTTGTTAACCCTCTTAAAAAAGTTTCTTATGGATAACGGTTACCGCGTTTCCACGGCAGCCAGCGCCGAAACCGCCGAGGACAAGATGATAGGTTTCTTCTTCGACCTGATTGTACTGGACCGAATGATGCCTGGTGGCGATGGTATCGACATGGTGCGGCGGGTGCGGGGCGGATCCGGGATGAGCCGCGAAATTCCGATCCTGATGCTGACGGCGATGGGAGATGCAGAAGACCGAATTCACGGGTTGGAGGTTGGTGTGGATGACTATCTTAGCAAACCTTTTGAACCAAGGGAGCTATTGCTGCGTATTGACGCGATCCTGCGGCGATCCAAGACGGAAAAACTGAAAGAGCTGCACTTCGGCGCCTTCACCTTCAACCTAGAGCGAGGTGAACTGCTAAAAGATGGAACGATAATCAGCCTAACTTCCGGTGAATCGCTTCTGCTAAAATCCCTCGCCGCCATGCCCGGTGTTCCCATTAGTCGTGAAGACCTATCCCTTTCGAGCGGTAGCCAGGGCCGCGCCGTTGATGTGCAAATAACACGCCTCAGGCGCAAGATTGAAGAGGATCCAAAATCGCCCCGGCATCTGCAAACCGTGCGGGGTGAAGGATATGTTTTATGGGCGGACTAGCCGTAATTCGGAAAATTTACCACCAGGTCACAGCAGGTTTTATCAAAAACTTGATGCCGCGAACACTTTTCGGCCGATCGATCCTGATTGTGGTGTTGCCCATCCTGCTGTTGCAAATCCTCGTTACCTACATCTTTTATGAACGCCACTGGGATGATGTTGCCAGGCGTCTCGCGCAAGGGGTCGCTGGCGATGTAGCAGCCGTCATCTCCCTTCGCGATCGCTTCCCCGGCGAGACGGCGGAGGCGGACATCCTAAACATTGCGCGCGGGCAAATGCGCCTCGCCGTGAGCATTGAAGAAGGAGCGCGCCTTCCCGAAGGCAGTGACAAGCAGCAAAACTATGGCTTTCTGGAGAGCCATTTGGTAAATGCGTTGAAGGAAAGCCTCCCGGCCCGGCCTTTCAATATCTCGACCAACAAAAAGCTCGAATCCGTTATTCTTCTTATTCAACTTCCTGACGGTGTCTTGCAGGTCATTGTCCGTGACAAGCGGCTCTTTTCCACGACGACATATATTTTCGTTATGTGGATGGTGGCTATCTCCCTCGTCCTGCTGGGCGTTGCACTCTTGTTCCTGCGTAACCAGATGCGGCCCATCCGCCAACTGGCGACCGCCGCCGAACAGTTCGGTAAAGGCCAGTTCGTTGATGATTTCAAACCAAGCGGTGCGCAGGAAATCCGCTCCGCCTCCCGTGCTTTCCACGTCATGAAGCATCGTATCTTGCGTCAGATTACTCAACGGACGGAAATGCTTGCCGGGGTAAGCCATGACCTTCGCACGCCGCTGACCCGCATGAAGCTGCAGCTTGCGATGATGCCGGAGGACGACGAAAGCAAGGCAAGCCTTGAAGGCGATGTCACCGATATGGAAAAGATGGTTGAAGGGTATCTCGCCTTTGCCCGTGGGCAGGAAGCGGAGACGGTCGAAGAAACGGATATTACGGAACTTTTTCAGGATACCGTCATGAATGCCCGTCGTCAGGGCATGGCTGTATCGCTGGAAACGCCGAAGAACCTTCGTGCCGAAATAAGGCCCAGCAGCTTCAAACGCTGTATTACCAACCTGATAAACAATGCAGCGCGCTACGCAAATGAGATTTGGATTACTGTCAAAGCAACCAATTCGGAAATGATAGTTCTTATTGATGATGACGGACCGGGCATACCAGAGAACTAACGAAAGGATGTTTTCCGGCCGTTCTTTCGCCTTGATCCGTCCCGCAATTTGGAAACCGGCGGGAGTGGCCTTGGTATGACCATCGCCCGCGATGTCATTCATGGACATGGCGGACAGATATCACTTGGCGACTCGCCCGCGGGCGGCTTGCGGATCGAAATCCGTCTGCCGCTCTAGCGCGAGATCATTTGCCAAACGGAGCGAATGCCTGCTGAATTTCACTGACAGCCTTCTGGCCAGTGACCGGCACTTTCGCGAAAGCTGTATTGGCAAGAGCAAGAACCGGCGGAATAGTCGCCATGGCCAGCTGCGGTGTTTTTGCCGCCTTTGCCATCATGAAAACCTCATTGACTTCACTGTTCAGGCTCTGCGTCAGGCTGGCAACATCTGAATCCCGTGTTTTAAATACTGAAAATGCCTGACTTGCCTTCTGGCAGGCCTCATTTATCTGTTGGGTCTGTTTCTGAAACAGCGATGTCAGGTCCGGCGCCGCCGGCATATCGTTATTATTATTGTCATCATTGGCATCGACCATCGTTCTACTCTCTTCCTTTTCAGGTTAGTGAAGGCGGCCACCGATCGGCACGTCATGATCCGGTCTCGCAAGGGAGATATTCCCCTCCGCATCGCTGAATCCCAGCACAAGAACCTCCGACATAAAAGGACCAATTTGTCGGGGTGGAAAATTCACCACCGCCATAACACTCCGCCCCACAAGCTCTTGCGGATTATAGAGAACCGTAATCTGGGCCGAGCTTTTGCGAATGCCGATGTCATCCCCGAAATCTATCTTCAGTTTGTAGGCCGGTTTGCGAGCTTCAGGGAACTCAACCGCCTCCACCACCTTACCAACGCGAATATCCACCTTCAAAAAATCATCAAATGTAATCTGTTTTTCCATGTCTTTCGCATCTCCTTGTGTTTTGGAGATGCTATTGCAAAATGTTTGGAAAATCATCCGCCGGAGGAAAATTTCTCCGCAACCTGCTCTATGGCGGCCAGCGACTGTTCCATTGATTTATTAATGGCATCGAAAGACTTGCTGGTCGAAGCCGTCAGCGTATCCGCCGCCTTGCTCAAATTATCAACAGTGAGATTAAGATTATCGATCTCTGACCGGATATCCGGCGTTGCTCCCGGTCCGGCCTTCGCCGTCCCGACAGAGCTGTTGAGTGACGTCTGCAAATTCCCGACCGTCTGCTGCAAAGTCGAGCGCTGCGCAGCAACGATGTCCTGCAAGCCTTTCGACGCCGCCTGCACCGCGGCCGTCATCTTCTGCATATTGTCATTTTGCATCGTCGTGATAGCGCTGAGATCTGGGATGATCAGGCCTCCGGCGACCGTCGGTGCGCCACCACCACTACTGGAGGCAGCACTCCCGCCGTCACTTGTAGGTGCCGATGTCGTGGCAGTCGACGTGGCGGGAGGAGGTGTTGTCTGTTGTGACTCAGGTTTATCGCTCATCGCTCTATCCTCAAAAGAGTATAGAGGGTATATAATTAATTATTTACTACTTTAAAGAGAATATTCCGAAATTCTGCCCTCTATCCCAGTTCTTTGGACCGGGCGGTGGCGGCCGCGACCGTCTTCTCCATTAGAGGACCAAGACCATGTTCCTCATTCATCAAAACTTCGAGGCCCGCCGCCGGCGTCCCGTTGGGGCTGGGCACATTCTTGCGGAGCTGCGCTGCCGCCTCCTTGGATTGGCGGGCAAGAGCCCCCGCCCCGGCAACGGTTTCCTGAGCGAGCTGAACCGCGAGCTCTTCCGGCAGTCCGGCTTTCACACCAGCAGCCGTCATCACCTCGATCATATAGAAAACATAAGCAGGCCCTGAGCCTGACAAACCGGTCACCGCATCCATTAACCCTTCGTCCTCAATCCAGGCAACCGATCCAATAGCCTGCATAAGCCGATCACAATGCCCCTTCTGATCGGAAGAGACATGTTCATTGGGACAACAGACAATCATCCCTTGATGCACTGCGGCGGGAGTATTAGGCATCGCCCGAACTATGGCCGATGTTTCACCAAATGACTTTTCGAATGTCGCGATCCTTGTGCCTGCTGCAATCGAAATAGCAAGACTACCTATCTCCGCGACCGCCCGGAATGTCGGTAGAACATCTCCGAT
>CALEMG010000227.1 GCA_937910835.1 uncultured Alphaproteobacteria bacterium
TTGGTCAGGATTGTCGCTGCTGCCTTGTCGTACAATCAAGAAAGTGCCAGAAATCGTTCCAGGCGTAATCTGCCTCAGATTTGAATATCGCCGGATCAACCTCTGCGCCATTATTGGCAGCAAGCCGCCGGACAAGCGCGGGCGGCATGGTTCCTTCCAGATGGACATGAAGTTCCGCTTTCTTGACCATGGTCAGTTCAGGATGCTTTCGCCATGTGAAAGGGGTGAGAGACCAAGGTGCCCGGCAATGCTTTGGCCGATATCGGCAAACGTCTCCCGCTCCCCAATGGACCGGCCCTGAATGGTAGGCCCAAAGGCAATGACGGGGACAACCTCTCGCGTGTGATCCGTTCCCGGCCATGTCGGATCGCATCCATGGTCGGCCGTCAGGATGACAAGATCGCCATCCTTCAAGGCTCCGCATAACTCCGGCAGGCGGGCGTCAAATTCTTCTAAAGCATGGGCATAACCCGCAGTGTCCCGCCGATGACCGAAGGATTGGTCAAAGTCGACCAGGTTGGTGAAGATCAGGCTGCCGTCCGCTGCCCTTGCCATGGTGTCAATCGTTGCATCTGTTAGTGCCATATTGCCTGCTGCCTTGACGATTTCACCGGTGCCTTGATGCGCAAAGATATCGCCGATTTTCCCAATGGAAATGACCTGTCGGCCCGCCTCTGTCATTTTATCAAGAAGAGTCGGTTCCGGCGGGGGCACAGCGAGGTCTTTACGGTTGGCCGTCCGTGTGAAATTGCCATTTTCCCCGACAAAGGGCCGGGCGATAACGCGACCTATCCCCAACGGATCGACAAGTTTGCGCGCGATATCACAAAGGGCGTAAAGATGATCAAGGCCGAAAGTTTCTTCATGCGCGGCAATTTGAAGGACGCTATCGGCGGAGGTATAGACAATGGGCTTGCCGCTTCTCATATGCTCATCCCCCATCTCTGCGATTATCTCCGTTCCGGAGGCATGACAGTTGCCGAGAATACCGGGAAGCTCCCCTTGTTCGATCAAGGCATCGGTCAGGTCCTTCGGAAAAGTGGGAATAGTCTTCGGGAAATACCCCCAATCAAACAACACTGGCACACCGGCCATTTCCCAATGTCCTGACGGCGTATCCTTGCCCTTGCTCTGTTCCTGGGCGACACCATAGAGGCCATCGAAGCTATCCGTTGCACCAGGATTGCCAATATAATTATCATGGGCCGCGAACAGCCCTAGTTTCTTGAGGTTGGGGAGCTTGAGTGGACCAAAGCGTTCCGCCGAATTGGCTTGCCCTGCGGCAGCTTCCTCGATGATATGGCCGAATGTGTCCGCGCCGTTATCGCCAAACGCTTCGGCATCGCGGGCGGCCCCAAGGCCAAAGCTATCCAGAACGATCAAAATGGCGCGCATTTACAAATCCTCCTTTGTAAGGCGGGTGCGCACGGCGGCCGATGCTGCTGGCGGCTCCTCGGTGAGGGTGATGGCATTCAATATCCGTTTTTCTGCCCGCTCCGCATCCGCCTCATTCCGGGCGATAATTGTTGCAATGGAGCTTCTCGGGCCCAGTTTTGCTCCGAGTCCGGCGATATTTGTGAGGCCGACTCCGTAATCGATGGAGTCGGAAGTCTTATGCCGCCCGCCACCCAGATCCATGACCGCAACACCAATCTCCCGGCCATTCATGACCCCGAGATACCCGCGTTTCGGCGCGATCACATCTCGACGGATGGGAGCAAGCGGTAGATGTTCGTCCATATTCGTCATTAGATCCTTGGGCCCGCCAAGTGCTGCAATCATTTGCGCGAACTTCTCGGCTGCCGTGCCGCTACCGAGCGCGCCCTTTACAGCATGCGGTGCCGTCGCCTCGTCGGCGACCTCGGCGATGATCAGCATTTCCGCCGCCAACGCCGTCACCACATCAAAGAGCCGCTGATCGACATTCTTGCCCATCAGAAAATCGACCGTCTCTCTTACCTCAATAGCGTTTCCGGCAGTCCTGCCCAGAACCTCGTTCATATCTGTCAGCAGCGCGGATGTCCTGAGCCCTGCGCCATTTGCAACCGCGACGATACTGTGGGCAAGCTCCATGGCATCGTCGAAATCCTCCTTGAATGCGCCGGAGCCGATCTTCACATCCATCACCAACGCATCCTGTCCTGCTGCGAGTTTTTTGGAAAGAATGGAGGCTGTGATCAGCGGGATTGATTCCACTGTCGCCGTGACATCACGGATGGCATAGAATCTCTTGTCGGCGGGGGCCAGATCGTCTGTCTGGCCGATGATCGCGCAGCCTATATTCTTGACGGTCTTGGTAAGCAAATTCGGGTCGGGCGCGGTATTATAGCCCGGCACGCTGTCGAGCTTATCGAGGGTTCCGCCGGTGTGACCAAGGCCACGCCCGGAGATCATAGGGACAGCCCCACCGCAGGCCGCGACAATCGGCGCGAGCATCAGGCTCACCTTGTCTCCGACGCCGCCGGTGGAATGTTTATCGACGACCGGGCGGCCAAGATCGGTTGTCGACCAGTCCATCACATGGCCGGACTGGACCATGCCGCGGGTGAGCGCAACCCGTTCCTCCATGTTCATACCCTGAAAGAAGACTGCCATGGCAAAGGCCGCGATTTGTCCCTCCGAGATGGAATTATCGGTAAGGCCCTGCACCATGAACTGGATTTCCGCCTCGCTAAGAGCGACACCATCGCGCTTCCTGCGGATAATTTCCTGTGGGAAAAAATCTACCGCTTTATTCACCATAGGGGATCCAGATATTTTTGATTTGAGTGGCTTGGCGCAAAAATTCCCGGCCCTCTCCGTGCGCGATATTGAACCAGTCCCGCGCTTTTCCGTTATTGACCCATGTTCGTTTCATATTCCCGGTTGCGGCGGCTTCGACAAGTTTGCTGCCGCCCGCCGGGCCGAAATACCAGACGGATTTCACATCATCATGCTCGGCAAGGGTTTTCGCGAGTGCCTCGCGTGGGCCCGTGATGATATTCATCGCGCCCGCGGGCACGTCCGATGTTTCCAGTACCTGATAGAAATCGGTGGCGATGAGCGGATGCCGCTCCGATGCGACAAGAACAATCCGGTTGCCCATGGCAAGGGCAGGAGCCGCGAGGGAAATCATAGAGAGAAGTGGCGCCTCATCCGGGCAGATAATGCCGATGGTGCCAATCGATTCCTTCATAGCGAGTGTGACCCCACGCATGGGCGGAGAATGAACCGCGCTTTCATATTTATCTGCCCAGGCACCATAGGAAAAGAGACGCTGGATCGTGGCATCGACTTCATTTTGCGCCTTCTTCGCACTGACACTGGTCATGATTTTGAGGCGGTCTGCAAATTCCGGTTTCCGGATATCGAGATTTTCCGCGAGGTAGTAGAGTACCTGCGCGCGGTTATAACTGCTCGCCTTGGTCCAGCCGGTTGCCTTGCGTGCTGCCTCTACCGCATTTCGGATATCCTTACGGGTGCCTTCACCGACCTCGCCAATTTTCTCGCCCTTCGCGGAGAAGACCGGCATGCTGTATCCCGAATCCGGCCGGGTCTGCTTGCCGCCGATATAGAGCTTCGGCGTGCGGTCAAGATCGGCGAGTGACGCGCTGCTCTTAAAGTCCTCTGGCGCAGATGTTTTCGTTTCCTTGTAGAGCGGTAGTTTTGAGAGGAATTTCGGCTTCAATACCTCCATCATGCCTTCATGGCCGCCCTCCCGTCCGTAACCGGATTCGCGGTTTCCGCCAAAGCCGCAGGCTGCGTCGAACTGGTTGGTCGAGTTGATCCATATCACACCGCAATCGAGCTTCGGCGCGATATCGAGGGCGAGATTGATATTCTCGCTCCAGACCGAGGCGGCGAGACCATAACGGGTGTTGTTGGCGACAGCGACTGCTTCTTCCGGTGTGCGGAAGGTCATGGAGACAATAACGGGGCCGAAAATTTCTTCTTGTGCAACTGTTGCAGCCGGAGCGACATCACTGATCAGCGTTGGAGGATAGAAGCTACCGTCTTTCGGCATATTGCATTTCGGCTGCCAGACGTTGCCTTCATTCTCACCGTTCTTGACGAGCTTCGTAATGGTGGCGAGTTGCGTTGGGTCGACGATTGCACCCATATCGATGGATTTATCGAGTGGGTCGCCAACGCGCAAAGTTTCCATCCTCTTCTGGAGCTTTGCGATCATTTTCTCGGCGATACCTTCTTGCAGTAACAGGCGCGACCCGGCGCAGCAGACCTGCCCCTGATTGAACCAGATGGCATCGACTACGCCTTCAACTGCGCTGTCGAGATCCGCATCCTCGAATATAATGAAGGGTGATTTTCCGCCAAGTTCCAAGGAGAGATGTTTGTCGCTTCCGGCGGTCGCCGAGCGGATCAGCCGGCCAACCTCGGTCGAGCCGGTAAAGGCGATCTTGTCGATATCAGGGTGCTTGACGAGGGCCTCGCCAGTCTTGCCGTCGCCCGTCACGATATTGACGACGCCATCGGGAAGCCCGACGTCTTTACAAATCTCGGCAAAGCAAAGCGCGGTGAGCGATGTGTATTCCGCAGGTTTCAGCACAACCGTATTCCCGGCCGCAATTGCCGGGGCGATTTTCCACGCTAGCATAAGGAGTGGGAAGTTCCAGGGGATAATCTGACCGATCACGCCCATGGGCTCGAACTCGGCGAATTCCTGATCCTGAAGCTGCGCCCATCCGGCATGATAGTAGAAATGCCGAGCGACGAGAGGGATATCGATATCGCGGGTTTCCCGAACGGGCTTTCCATTATCAAGGGTTTCAAGCACGGCCAGCAGGCGGGAATTGCGCTGGACCGCGCGGGCGAGGGCATAGAGATACCGTGCGCGAGCTAGTCCGCCAAGTGCGCTCCATCCTTTTTGGGCAGTACGGGCGGCGGCAACGGCGGCATCGATATCCTTCGTATTGCCCGCAGCGATTTTCGCAAGCGGCTCGCCCGTTGCGGGATTATGGCTCTCGAACCATTTTCTGGACTGCGGCTTGACCCAGCTACTACCGATGAAATGATCAAACTTGCCTTTTCGCTCCGCAATCCATTGAAGCGCCGCCTCACTGTTTTCCGGGGTCGGTCCGTACTCCATCTTGTCGAATATTTCTGCAATGCTCATGGTTTTTCCTCAAGCCATCGGGTGGCGGAAATCGGCGGAATAGCGCCCGGTGACGAAATGCTCCAGCTGGCGTTCTATATCGCCGAGTAGGCTGGATGCGCCAATACGAAAAAGATCCGGTTCCAGCCAGTCCACACCAAGTTCTTCCTTCATCATGATCTGGTAGTTCAGCACATCCTTCGCGGTGCTGATCCCGCCCGCCGGCTTATAGCCGACCTTATGGCCTGTCATTTCATGATATTCGCGGATCATCCGGACCATGACGAGGGTGACAGGCAGGGTGGCATTCACACTCTCTTTTCCTGTTGAGGTTTTGATAAAGTCCGCCCCCGCCATCATCGCGACCATACTGGCTTTCGCAACATTGCGAAGGGTAGCGATGTCGCCGGTACCGAGAATGGCTTTCATATGCGCGTCCCCGCAGGCCCCACGGAAGGTTTTAACTTCGTTATAGAGCGCCTGCCAATTGCCGGTCAGCACATGGCCGCGGGTGATGACGATATCGATTTCCTGCGCCCCTGCCGAGACGGAGGCTTCAATCTCCTTCACCCGCAAATCAAACGGACTGAGGCCGGCGGGAAAACCAGTTGAGACAGCAGCAACGGGGATATTTGTCCCCTTCAACGCCTCCACTGCCGTTTCCACCATACTGTGGTAAACGCAGACGGCGCCGGTTGTGATATTGCGGTCCGCCATTTCCATGGCCTCCAGAATATCCGCGCGGACGGGCTGGCGCGCCTTGGCGCAGAGGCGCTTGACGCGGCCAGGTGTGTCATCCCCGCTCAACGTCGTGAGATCGATGCAGGTCAGTGCTTTCAAAAGCCAAGCAGCCTGATACGCTTTCTTGACGGTGCGGCGGCCGGGCAGGGTGGCGGCGCGGCGCTCGACTGCGCTCAAATTCACCCGAATTCTGTCCAGCAAATCCAGATCGAGCGGCGTGCCGGGATTGCGCGTATGGCCTTCAGCGGCCGGTTTCAATGGGCTAATGGACGCCATTTTCCGTACTCCGAATATGAGCTTTCAAAAGCTCCCGCTTCAGGGTTTCCAAAAAGACGATGACGAGGCTTTCAAGGTCAGCCGCCGCTATTTTTGCGCATTCGAGGGTTTGTTCATGGCTGAGCTGGGTCTTGCTCATCCCGGCGGCGAGATTGGTAATGTTGGAGATTGCCGCGATGCGCAGGCCGCAGTGACGGGCGACAAGGACCTCGGGCGTCGTGGACATACCGACCGCGTCAGGACCAAGCGCTTTGAAGGCACGAATTTCTGCCGGGGTTTCGAAATTGGGGCCGAGGTAATGCAAATAGACACCTTCATGCAGGGTAATGCCGAGTTCCTTGGCGACTGCCGCGAGATGCTTGCGCAGGGTTGGATCATAGGCATCCTCCATCGAGAAGAAGCGCGGGCCAAATTCATCCTCATTCGCGCCGACCAACGGGTTGAGGCCTGTTAAATTGATATGATCACTGATCATCATCAGGCTGCCTGGTCCCATTTTCTTTTTAAAGCTGCCTGCTGCGTTAGTGATTAACAGGATTTCAATGCCGAGGAGTTTTAGCATCCGGACGGGGAGGGCGAGGTCCTGCGGGTTGACGCCTTCGTAGTAGTGCACGCGGCCCTGCATACAGGCGACGGGCATCCCGCCGAGGCGACCGAGGACTACTCGGCCCGCGTGTCCCTCAACCGACGAAGCCGGGAAATCAGGGATTGTGTCATACTCGATGCTGGCAATCGTCTCGATTTTCTCCGCCAGGTCGCCAAGACCGGAGCCGAGCACAATGCCGACACGGGGAGCAAACCCCGGCACCGCTTTCTGAACGAAGTCGGCAGCTTTATGCGGATCGAGCGTCATTATCTTTCCTTAATATAGGGTTCGCCAATTGCTTTGGGCGGATTGGCCTTTCCGACAAAGCCTGCGAGTAGCAATACAGTGAGTATATAGGGGAGTGCCTGGATAAACTGAACAGGAATAACACCGACGATGGGTAATTCCACTCCTTGCAGGCGCGCCTGAACCGCATCGGTGAAGGCAAAAAGCAGGCAGGCAAACAAAGTGGGAACTGGTCGCCATTTGCCAAAAATAAGGGCAGCGAGGGCGAGATAGCCTTTCCCGGCTGTCATATCACGAATGAAACCGGCGCCATGGGCGGTCGAAAGATAGGAACCTGCGATGCCGCAGAGAAAGCCAGTCATGATCAGCGCTTTATAGCGCAGCCAGTCAACGGATATTCCCGCTGTATCCACTGCATGGGGATTTTCGCCGACGGCGCGAACACGCAGGCCGAAGCGGGTCTTATACAGGACCCAGGCGCAGATCGGCACGGCGGCAGCGGCCAGGTAGACAATGATATTATGGTTCGAAATCTGCTCCGCATAGATTTATCCGATAACCGGAATATCATGGACAGCTTCAGCAAAGGGTAGGGTGATTGACTTGAAGCGCGCATCACCGCCAAGGTGCGGCGTCTGTCCGCCCATACTGATCCAAGCATAGCCGAGCGGCGGTGTTAGTCCGGCCACAACAATATTGATGGCCATGCCGGAGACGACCTGATTACCCTTATGGGTGACGCAAGCGTAGGCATGCAGCATCGAGAGCGCGATGGAGGCAATGATCCCGGCGCCAAGGCCAACCCAGGCTGATCCTGATACAGCGGCGACGGCAGCGGCGGCGAAGGCCGCACCCAGCATCTTTCCTTCAAGGCAGATATCGACGACACCGGCGCGCTCCG
>CALEMG010000228.1 GCA_937910835.1 uncultured Alphaproteobacteria bacterium
GCACGAAGGTGACATTCAGCTCCCGCAGAAATCTCAGGACTATTGCCCCGACAATCAGGACATCACGGCCGACGACCAGGTCTACAAGCCTGCTCGGAAGAGCCTGCTGCATGCCGAGCGGCACATTGATGGAGACCAGTAATATCTTGTCGGCGAGAGGATCCAGATAAGTCCCAAGCGGGGTTACCAGGTTGAACTGCTTGGCGATCAGACCGTCAAGCGCGTCGGATGCTCCCGCAAGCAAAAATGTGATAAAGGCGGCATACATCTGGTTGGCGAGGATCAACCAGACAATAACCGGAACCATGATCATCCGGATCAGTGAAATCGTATTGGTGATATTCAAATCCGTTTCCAAACCCTGCTTTGTCAAATTAACTCAACTCCTTGGGCACCTATATTAGATTAAGCGTCCATTAGCCGCCCTGATCCGCCAACGCAAGATCCTGCTGGTCAAGCGCTGCTTTTAGCTGGTCCATACTGCCCACAAAGGTGATGTACCAGAACGCTTTCTTGACCGAGATATCCTTTACCTTGGTGGCACTGACGGCAGACAGATTTTGAACCTTTCCCTGGAGGGCGAGCCAGTCCGGCAGACTGGATATATTCGTGGTGACAGCAAGGGTATTCTCAATACTGAAATCAAGAACATTCTGCCGTTTCCATTCCTCCTGCATGCGCCCCAGAAGATCGAAGACGACGCTCTGCATCAGGCCTTCTTCGTCCTCGCTTCCCTTATAGGTCTGTACGATCGCTGGCTCTGTCTGGCCGACTACATTTCGCGTCACATCGAGGAGTAAAGTGCCGTCCGTATCGTTGCGCAGGCTCGCACTGATGATTTCAATCTCCGCTGCGCCATAGTCCTTTCGCAGCTTTTCAAGCGCCGTCGTCTCCATATCGACCGCCTGACGGGCGTCGATGGCCTTCATATCCTCAAGACTGCCGGCCGGGACGATCACCGGGCGCAGTAGCCGCTGAGCCCAGTCATCACGAAGGCTGTCCGGCTCCTGCGGGCGCAATCCGTAATCGATGATATCCACCCACACCGTCCGCCAGGGGTTGGGATAATCCCAGAGATAGGAGCGATCCTCGACCATAAATACCGGTAAGACAAGGATCGGCTTGCCGAAGGATTCGGAAAAAGGCAGCATATTCGCGCGTAGCAACATGCGAACATCGTCGCGTTTGAACTCATAGGTCAGGTCCGCGAGATAGCGCTTGGCCGAGGTGCGTTCGTTCGATACCTGAAAAGAGGCGACCATCGGCGTGATTGCGGTATCATCCAGAACCGGTAGGCTGGCGTAGTATGGTGCGGGCACCAGGCGGCGCAACAGGGCATTAAAGGCACGTTTCTGCCCGTTCTGGACGGCAATTGTGCGGGCTGCCGCAGCGGAAGATGCCGTTTCATCCACGGCAATATCCCGCACCACATAGAAATTATCCGCAGCATAGCTCATGGAAACGCTTCCCATCAGGCAAAAAATCGCAAATGCCAGGACGAGAGGGCGGGAAAAGATTGGATTTAGCTGTGTATCCGTCATTGCAAACCACTGGAAAAAAAGTATGTTGGCCCGATCATAGTCATAAACTCGGGTGCAGCATAACTTATGAAGACCGATAGCTCCAAAAAAAGTTACAGCTACAAGGATGCGGGCGTTGATATTGTGGCCGGAAACTCACTGGTTGAGGCGATAAAACCACTTGCCGCCTCTACCCGGAGGTCAGGCGCAGACGCAGATTTGGGCGGTTTCGGGGCGATTTTTGATCCCAAGGCTGCGGGTTTTAAAGATCCGCTTCTTATTTCCGCGACCGATGGTGTCGGCACCAAGCTTAAAATCGCCATCGATATGAACCGCCATGACACCGTCGGCATCGACCTGGTCGCGATGTGCGTGAATGATCTGGTGGTACAAGGTGCGGAGCCGCTCTTTTTTCTCGATTATTTCGCAACGGGCGGCCTTGATGTGGCGGCGGCGCGCGATATCGTTGCCGGGATCGCCGAGGGCTGCAAGCAGGCCGGATGTGCCCTCATCGGCGGAGAAACGGCGGAAATGCCCGGCATGTATGCCAAGGGCGACTATGATCTTGCGGGCTTCACCGTTGGCGCGGTGGAGCGGGACCAGCTCCTGAAGGCGGATAATCTGGGCGACGGTGATGTGCTACTTGGCCTTGCCTCTTCCGGGTTGCACTCGAACGGCTTTTCCCTCGTGCGTCGGATTGTTGCGGATTTCAACCTTGATTATGCGGCGGCGGCCCCATTTGATGAGGCGGTTTCGCTCGGCGATGCGTTGATCGAACCGACACGGATTTATGTGAAAAGCTGCCTGGAAGCCATTCGGGCTGGGCATATCCGCGCCCTCTCCCACATTACCGGTGGCGGTCTTTTTGAGAATATCCCGCGTGTGTTGCCGAAAAATCTCGCGGCGGAGATTGAGGCGGCGAGCTGGCCCCTGCCCCCGCTATTCAAATGGCTTGCCGATCTTGGCAATATCGAGCCGCGCGAACTTGCCACCACTTTTAACTGTGGTCTCGGCATGGTGGTTGTCGTCCCTGAAGACAATGCGGACGCAGCAACGGCAATGCTCACGGCGGCAGGTGAAACGGTATACCGGATCGGAAAGTTGGTTACGCGCGAAGACAACGCGGAGCAGGTCATTATCAACGGGTTGGAAGAAAATTGGCAAAGCTGAAAGTAGCGGTTTTTATCTCCTCCCGTGGAACCAATATGCAATCGCTCGTCCGGGCGTGCCAGACGCCGGACTTTCCGGCCGAAATCACCTGCGTGCTTTCCAATAATCTGGAAGCGGCCGGGCTTAAGTTCGCGGCTGAGCACAGTATCCCAACACGCACCATCGATCATCGCGACTTTGAAGGCCGTGAAGAGTTTGAGGCGGAAATCACGCGGTATCTGACGGACCTGGATGTTGATCTGATCTGCCTTGCGGGTTTTATGCGGCTTTTGACAGCGGATTTCGTCAATCGCTGGCGCGATCGCATTTTGAATATCCATCCGTCCCTCTTACCGGCGTTCAAGGGGCTGCATGTTCATGAGCGGGCGATCGAATCCGGCGCGCGCTTTACTGGCTGCACGGTTCATTACGTCCGTCCGGAGATGGACGACGGGCCAATCATCGCGCAGGCCGCTGTGCCGATCTTGCAGGACGATACGCCTGACAGCCTGGCAGGGCGCATTCTCGAGCAGGAGCATAAAATCTATCCGCTTGCGTTGAAACTGGTCGCGGAAAACCGGGTGAAAATTCATGGCTCCCGCGTTATAATTGAGCGGGTCACTGAAGCGGCCCAATCCCTGATCAATCCAAAGCTTGAAGAATTTTGACTTAGACGCAAATATGATGGGCAAAACAACCACAAGGATGGCCGGCCTTCTGGGAGGCCTGCTTGCAATCTCGGTTGTGTCCGCGAGCCAGGGTAAGGAACCAGTCATGACAACCATCGGTGCTATTTACAACCTAACGGGGGAGCAGCAAAACCTCGATATCCCCTCCTCTCAGGGTGCTGAGCTTGCGATTGAGGAAATCAACGCTGCAGGCGGTATCCTTGGCCGTCCGGCTAAACTCCTAATCGAGGATGGGGAGACGAATACTGGCGTGATCGCGCAAAAAACCACGGCGATGATCGCACAGAATCCGGACATGCCCGTTTTGATAGGCATGTCGGATACCGATGTAGTGCTTGCCGCGGCCAAAGCCGCCGCGACGGACAAGCGCATATTTGTGACCTCCGGCGCGACGTCCCCGCTGTTGCCAAAGGATGTGCCGGACTATCTCTTCCTTGCCTGCTATGGCGATAATGTGCAGGCCGCTGCGGCTGCGAGTTTTGCCCGGAATGAACTGAAGCTCACGAATGTCGCGGTGCTATATAAGGAGAAAATGTCCTATACCATGCTTCTCCGTCGTTATTTTGAGGAGAGCTTCGAGGCCCTTGGCGGGAGTATTATTTTCAGTCGGGGTTATGGTCCGGAAAGCTTCGATGATGTCCTCGCGACCCTGCCCGAAGCGGATTTTATCTATCTTTCCGCTTCCCCCGATGAGGTAGTGGCTGAGGTTCGCGCCCTACGTGATGCCGGCGTCACTGTTCCGGTTTTGAGCGGTGACGGTTTCGATATCGGATCGGAATGGGCAAAACTCCCCGATGAGAGCAATGTCTATTTCACGACCCATGCGGATGTGAGTGCGGATAATAAAACGTCAGCCGTTGCGGCGTTTCGTGTGGCCTTCAAAAAGAAATTTCCGGATGTCGAGCCTGACGCCTTTACAGCGCTTGGTTATGATACGGTAAAGCTGGTTGCCGCCGCAATCGAGGCGGCGGGCAGCACAGATGTGGATGCAGTGCGTAAGGCTCTCTCCGCTCTCAAGGATTTCAAAGGAATCACCGGCGAGATCAGCTTTTCCGGCGATAGCCAGATCCCGACGAAATCCGTTACCATCATGAAGGTGATCAAGGGTGATGAAATGTTTGTCCGGACGATCCTCCCGAAAAACGTGCCGGCACCCTGATTCAAACCGACCATAACCGCCTTTCTATTTGTGAACGACCGTATCTTTCGTGCCCTTGGCCCCCATAAAGACAGCGAGAATGCGCATTGGGGCCGTGCCCGTATTCTCGCCGATATGCCATATCTCCATCGCCTCCATCAGCGCCTCTCCCGCCGTGTAGACTTTCTCGCCATGGCCGTCATAATGTACGGTTAGCTCCCCTTCA
>CALEMG010000229.1 GCA_937910835.1 uncultured Alphaproteobacteria bacterium
GCAATTCTGGTGATTTATGCCATTATTGTTGAACAATCCGTTGGCGCGCTCCTTCTGGCTGGCTTTATACCTGGGATAATTTCCGCACTGATCTATGCGCTGATCATTATGATCCGGGCTACCATCAACCCCAAGCTGGGACCGCCTGTTCGCGGCTTCACTTTCGGCGAGCGGGTTAAATCCCTGCCGGGCACGCTTCCCATCGTTGCCGTTATTGGCATTATTTTCAGTGCCATATATGGAGGTTGGGCGACGCCGACGGAAGCAGGGGCGCTTGGTGCCTTTGTTGTCCTTATCATGGCCTTTTTCCACGGAATGCGGACGAAGGAATTGAAAGACGCGCTGTTTGAGACCGCCAAGCTTACGGTGATGATCTTCTCGATCATCTGGGGCGTGCTGGTTTTTGTCAGATTTCTTGGGTTTTCAGGCCTGCCCGAAGCCTTTGCGGAGTGGATCCTTGGCCTTCCCCTTCCTCCAACCGTCATCATCATCCTGATCCTGTGTGGTTATGCTATCCTTGGCATGTTTATGGATGCCATCGGGATGCTGCTCTTGACACTTCCCGTCGTCTACCCTGCGGTTATTGGACTTGGTTATGATCCGATCTGGTTTGGTATTATCGTCGTGAAAATGGTGGAGATCTGCTTAATTACGCCGCCAATCGGCCTCAATTGTTATGTCGTTAATGGAGTCAGGCCGGATATACCGCTATCGGATGTTTTCCGAGGAATCGGTCCATTCTTCATTGCCGACGTACTAACTATTGCCTTGTTCATCGCTTTTCCGGCTTTGATTGTCTGGTTGCCGAAAACCATGCTAAACTGATCAACACGACGTCGTCCGGCCTCCTGCCAAGAGCAAAAACAACAAGGAGTAGGTAAATGGATTTCACGCTCACCGAAGAGCAGCATGCTATTGTAGAGAATGTCGAAGCGCTGTGCGCGCGCTTCAACGATGGTTACTGGCGAGAAAAGGAGCAGACGGGCGATTTCCCGTTTGATTTTCACTCAGCTATGGCAGAAGCCGGATGGCTTGGCATTACCATGCCAGAGGAATTTGGCGGCGCGGGATTGGGCGTTGTCGAGGCGGCGCTGATGATGCATACGGTGGCAAAATCCTCCGGCGGCATGTCGGCGGCCTCGGCCATTCATATCAATATTTTCGGACCCCACCCGATCGTTGTGTTCGGCAATGAGGATCAGAAGAATCGCTGGCTTCCTCCTCTGTTGAAGTGAGAGGTCATATCCTGTTTCGGGGTGACCGAGCCCAACGCTGGCCTGAACACGACAGCCCTTGAAACACGAGCGGAGAAAACGTCGGACGGCTATCTCGTGAACGGTCGCAAGATCTGGACCACGACGGGGCAGGAAGCAGATAAAATTATGCTGCTGGCCCGCACGACGCCAAAAGAAAACTGCAAAAAGGCGACCGATGGTCTATCCATCTTCTATACGGATATGAACCGCGATTATATGGATGTTCGTATTATCGACAAGATGGGCCGTAAGGCCGTCGATTCCAACGAAGTTTTTATCGACAATTTACCGGTCCCGAAAGAAGACCTGATTGGAGAGGAAGGCAAAGGTTTCTATTACCTCTTGCACAGCCTGAACCCCGAACGTGTTCTCGTCGGGATGGAAGCAATCGGCCTTGGCATGAATGCACTTTCCCGCGCAGCGCAGTACGCACGGGAGAGAGAAGTGTTCGGCCGCCCTATCGGCATGAATCAGGCAATTCAACATCCGCTTGCTGAAAACTGGATGGAACTCGAAGCCGCCTATCTTATGGCGATGAAAGCCGCCTCAAACTACGATGCCGGACTTGAGGCAGGTGTTTATGCCAATGCCGCAAAATATCTTGGCGGTGAAGCGGGTTTCAAGGCATGCACCCAGGCAGTCATGACCCATGGCGGCATGGGTTACGCAAAGGAGTTCACCGTTGAGCGACTGATGCGCGAAGTTATGATCTGCCGGATTGCTCCTGTCAGCCCGCAGTTGGTGCTCTGTTACGTTGCCGAAAAGGCTCTCGGATTACCGAAGTCCTACTAACAATAAGATTTTTCCCGGGTACAGGTGATAAATGAGCAAAACCAACAATGGACCTCTGACAGGTATAAGAGTTGCTGACCTTACGTCTGTTCTATTAGGACCATACGCGACGCAAATCCTCGGTGATATGGGTGCCGACGTGATCAAGATAGAGGGGCCAGAGGGGGATACGACCCGTGATCTGGGGCCACGCCGCTCACCTGGTATGGCGGCCATATATTTGAATGCCAACCGCAACAAGCGGGCATTAGGTATCGATCTAAAATCTGAGGATGGGCGCGCCGCCCTTCTCAAGTTGCTCGGGACTGTAGATGTCTTCCTGCACAACATGCGGCCTTCCGCGATCAAACGGCTGCGCCTTACTTACGATGATGTGAAGGCTGTCAATCCAAACATTATCTATTGTGGCGCATATGGTTTTGGACAGGACGGCCCATATGCGGATAAGCCCGCCTATGACGACATGATCCAGGGGGTCAGCGGCCTAGCCGCAACCCAATCAAAACTAATGGGGCGGCCAGGATATATGCCCACAGTGATTGCTGACAAGGCGACGGCGCTGACAGCTGTCTATTCGGTGACTATGGCGTTGTTTCATCGCGAACGAACGGGCGAAGGGCAGGAAATTAAAGTTCCGATGTTTGAGACGATGGTGCAGTTTCATATGCTGGAACATCTTTATGGCGGGAATTTCGATCCACCAATAGGGTCTGTTGGCTATCCGCGCGCCATCTCTCCCAACCGCCATCCATATAAGACAAAAGATGGAATGATCGGCGTTCTTCCCTATGTTGACAAGCAATGGAAGGCCTTCTTTGATATGGCCGGTCGGCCGGAACTGATGGAAGATCCGCGGTTTTGTAATATCGAAGCACGGCTCGACAATATCGATGCGGCGTATGAAGTGTTGAGCGAGATCATCGAGACCCGCACGTCCGAGGAATGGCTGCAAGATCTGGATGCAGCCAGCATCCCGGCGGTGCCGATCAATGACCCGGAAGATCTTCTCGAGGATGAACACCTCAAATCCGTGAATTTCTGGAAAACGATGGATCATCCGTCCGAAGGAAAGCTTGTATATCCGGGGATTCACACGGAATTTTCGGCATCACCCGGAGAAGTACGACGGCACGCACCGCGCCATGGAGAGCATAATCGGGAAATCCTGCGGGAAATTGGCATGTCCGAGGCGGAAATTGACAACATGATTTCCTCCGGTATCCTTTGTTCGAAGCCATAATTGGCAGCCTTATAAAAATACAAAAAAGAATCAGGCAATGCATATATGTGAATTCGCGAAGTCGACCCCCGAAAAGCCAGCTATCATTATGGCAGGTAGCGGTGAAATGGTCACCTACAAGCAGCTGGATGATCGTTCCAATCAGGGGGCACAGTATTTTCGTGCGCAGGGTTTGAGAGTGGGCGATCATATTGCGCTTCTCATGGAAAATAATCCGAGATTTTTCGAGATTTGCTGGGCCGCACAACGGGCCGGGCTCTATTACACGGCCATAAGCTCACGTCTTACGTTCGAGGAAGCGGCTTACATAATCAATGACTGCGGCGCAAAGATTTTTATTACCTCAGCCTACAAATCGGAACTGGCCGAGGAACTTATGCACCACATTCCCAATGTCGAGACGCGCTTGATGACCGACGGAGTAGTTCCGGGGTATGATTCATTTGAAGAAGCGGTCGGTGCCTTCCCAGCAACCCCGATCGAGGATGAATGTGAAGGCGCTGATATGCTCTATTCTTCCGGAACGACGGGACGCCCCAAAGGAATAAAACCGACCGAGATAGGTAATCCCCTTGGGACGATGGATAATCTCTACAGCATTGTAAAAAACAGATATAACATCGACGATCAATCTATTTATCTTTCCCCTGCGCCCACGTATCACGCCGCGCCACTCCGTTACAATATGCGGGTTCAACGTCTTGGCGCGACTTGTATCCTTATGGAGCATTTCGACGCAGAAGAGTATTTAAAGCTGATCGAAAAATACAACGTCACTCATTCTCAGTTGGTACCGACCATGTTTGTGCGCATGCTAAAACTGCCCGAGGAGGTCCGGCACAGATATGACACAAGCTCCCTTAGGGTTGCCATCCATGCCGCAGCACCCTGTCCCGAAAAGGTAAAGCGCGCAATGATGGAATGGTGGGGACCCATCCTATATGAATATTACGGAGGAACGGAAGGTAACGGATATTGCGCCGTTACACCTGATGAATGGTTAGCCCATCCTGGAACTGTCGGGCGGGCCTTGGTTGGCGTCGTTCATATCCTCAATGAGGAAGGGCATGAGCTGCCAACCGACGAAACAGGGGCGATTTACTTCTCTGATGGAAAAGATTTTATCTATCACAATGACCCCGAACGCACAGCTCAAAGCTATAACGACCAGGGATGGAGTACACTCGGCGACGTCGGTTATCTCGATGAAGACGGTTTTCTCTATTTGACGGACCGGCAAAGCTACATGATCATATCCGGCGGCGTAAACATCTATCCTCAGGAAATTGAGGACCTGCTGCTAACTCACCCGAAAGTCTATGATGCGGCTGTAATCGGGGTTCCCAATGAAGAGTTCGGCGAAGAGGTAAAGGCAGTCATACAGCCCGTCGACATGAAGCTTGCAGACACCGCACTAGCCGAAGAGCTGATTGAGTTCTGCCGAGATCACCTCAGCCACATCAAATGTCCAAGGTCTGTCGACTTTGATCCCGAGCTTCCCCGCCATCCGACAGGGAAGCTCTACAAAAGGTTGCTGAAAGATAGATACTGGGGTGAGAAAAAATCTCGGATTGTTTGACCCTATGACGCCAATTTGAGTTCCTTCAGCCCGCGTATATTTTCAAGTGTCTGATGGCAGGCCCTCGCGGCCTCCTGCCCCTTGACCACAAAATGCTCCCTAAAAAAGCTCATATGGGTCTCTGTTTCCTGAAAATGATGTGGCGTCAGGACAACCGATAGAACCGGGACACCGCAGTCCAACTGCACGCGCATCATCGCATCAAGAACGGTCCGGGCGACAAAGTCATGGCGATAGATACCCCCATCGACAATCAATCCCGTCGCCATGATCAGATCATAACGCCCGGTCTCAGAGAGCTCCTGGGCCATCAGAGGGATTTCCAAGCTTCCAGGAACATCGTGGACATCAAAAGAATCAGCATCATACCCATAGCCGACCAGTTCCGCGATGAAAGACTTGCTCGCTTCATGGACGATATCGGCATGCCAGTTCGCCTGAATAATGGCAATGCGGCTATGGCTTTTGTGGATGCTGGGGGTTTTATTGTCAGTTTTCGTGTTTTTGATTTTCATTTTTGGGCCTTGTTTGTTCAAGTTGACAAAAACCCAAGGCAAATAGGTCAAAGGCAAGCTCAGACCGAAGTCAGCCTGATTACCTTTTTTCCTGTTCTCTTCCATCCGGACTATCACCGTCGGCTTCGGATTTACACCGAATCTGCTGACCTCGCCAAAACGAGCGCTCGCGGGCTTGAACAGAAACCTGCTCTTTACCGCCGGTAGGGACTTTCACCCTGCCCTGAGAACATTCCCTCATTAGGGGGAATATCGCCCTGTATATTAGGGATGTTTTCCCGATTTGCAAGAAGTCACATATGTACTAACTTGGCGCCTGAAATCTTTTCCGCGAAAGCAAGAGGACCTATTGAACGAACAAGCATTCACGGCGCTATTGAAAGACGTCATTCGCTATAACCAGCTGGAACGTTACTTCAAAACCAGCACCGGGTCGATCGAAGAGGTGAGCAGCCACTATGATCTTAAGCCCAATATCGAAGCGATCACACGTGATCAGGCGGACAGCGGAGGCCTCAAACTCTCCCATGCGCAGCGGCGAATGCTGATGACACTGGTTGCTCTTTGGGAGGGAGCGACAGCAGATCAGCTATTTGAGGAAGGCTTGGGAAGCCTTTCTAGAATTATTCAGTCAATGGACCGGAATAACCGTGAACTATTGGCCGAATTGATCCTTGCCTATCCCGGATGGGGCTGAATATTTCAGGAAATGCCGCCAGCAATTGAATTTACGCGCATACGAACAAATATTCATTCTATAGTAAGTAGTTATGAAGTAGTTTGACCTTATGATGGACTGGAATAAACTTCTCTCGACCCGGCGCCACGGACAGGATCACAACGATCCGGTCATCGCCTCGCGTAGCCCGTTTCACAAAGACCAGGACCGCATTGTTTTTTCCTCCGCCTTCCGGCGCTTGCAGGACAAGACGCAGGTTCATACGCTGGCGGAAAGCGATTATGTGCGGACGCGTCTTACCCATTCAATGGAGGTTGCATCCGTTGGCCGCTCTCTCGGCGCCAATGCTGGACAGGTCATTATTGATCGCCATTTGAAGGGCAGTGAACATAACCCTGCGGATTTCGGTCATATCGTGTCGGCCGCCTGCCTCGCCCATGACATTGGCAACCCGCCCTTCGGACATTTCGGCGAGGAGATTATCCGCCATTGGTTCAAGAACGGGCATGATGCAGCGGAACGGGCGGCGGGCTTAACCGAAGCCGAAGCGTGCGACCTTGAAATGTTTGAGGGGAATGCGCAAGGATTCCGCATTCTGACGAGATTACAGAACTGGCGAAACTCTGGCGGCCTGCGGTTGACTTACGCCACCCTTGGCACTTTCATGAAATACCCAAGAACATCCATCGTAACCGCGCTTTCTCCTGGTGACAGTGGCGGCAAAAAATTCGGCGTGATGCAGTCCGAACGGGAATCTTTTCGAGAAATTGCTGATGAGCTCGGTCTTCTGCCGCATGGGGATGACGACTACTGGTGCCGGCACCCCCTCGCTTATCTGGTCGAAGCGGCGGATGATATCTGCTACAGCGTCGTCGATATCGAGGACGGGTATAAGCTTGGCCGCCTCGCCTATGGAGAGACCGAAGATTTGATGATCCGTATTCTTGGCAGCCCGCCTAAGCGCTACGCGGAAGTCGATGATCCGTCGGAGCGAATTTCCTATCTTCGCGCAAAATGTATTGGCCGTTTGATTGGAGAAGTGTCAGACATCTTCAAAGATTGCGAGGGAGATATCCTCGCTGGAAACTTCAAGGGCGATCTGTTGCATCACTCAAGGCGGGCAAAACTCTTCGATGAAATTTATGCGCTCTGCCAGCGTGAAATCTACCGCCATCCGGAGCGTATCCAGGCCGAATTAAGCGGATCGGAAATTCTCACAACCCTGCTGGATGCGTTTTATGATGCTAACCTCGATTGGGAAAAATTTAACCGCGACGGTACCGCCATGAACCCGAGATCTGACGTCCTGATGACCCTTTTCCCCGATGGGAATGAGAGCCCACGTGGCCGCTATGACTGGTTGCTCGGAATTACTGATTTTGTCTCGGGCATGACCGATTCTTTCGCGGTACGACAGTTTCGCGAGATCAGAGGCATCGTTTAATCCCGCTTTCCTTGGGTTTTATCGCATGGTAACCCCCTATTAACCTACATATCCTAGAATTCTTCTTTTAGATTTCAGGCTAAAGACGTCCATGTTGGTTGATTCTTCCCTTTACGGCGACCGTATCGCCGCAATGTTCGCCAAAATGCCGACGCCGATGCGGGTAAATACTGCACGCAAGGCGGCAGAGGGTTTTGTCGCGCAGGAATTGGCCGACGATGACCTAGAACTCACCGAAGCCATCATCAGCTATTTTGTCAATGACATCGATACCGCCGTGCGCCAGGCCATTGCAGACACCGTCAAGGAGTGCGAATTCCTGTCTCGGGAAATAACCATGAAGCTCGCTCTGGACGCAGATGAGATATCCTTTCCCATCGTCACTTATTCACCGATCCTTTCGGATGAGGATCTATGGAAGATCCTGCAAAGCGCCAGTAACAATATCCAGACCGCAATTGCCTCGCGACCGCATATTGGTGTAAAATCCACGGCCCGCATCTCCGAAAGCGGTTGCTATTCGGCCATCAAAGCCTGTTTGAGAAATGAAACGGCGATTATCGGAAAGACGGCCTACGATCATATCCTTGGGCGTTTTGGTGATATAGATCCCATACAGGCACTTCTGGTCCACCGCCCCTTCCTCCCCGAAGAGATCGTTTCGCGGCTGTTTGATTTTATTTCCGAAGAATATAAACAGATTCTCATTGAGAGAAATCCGGTAGAGAGCACCACCTCCGTCAGTAAAATTCTCAATGCCCGCGAAAAAGCGCTCGCCAAGAGCCTGGATCGGAGAATGACCGATCATGAACAGAAAAAGAAATCAATCGCGCTAGAGCGGGAGGGACGCCTGACGGCAACGCTGATGCTTCGCCTGTTGATCACAGGCAATCATGCATTTTTTGCCGCCGCGCTTGGCCATGCTTCCGGCATCTCGAAGAAACGAGTCATATCGCTGACGTCCGGGCGCGGTTACCTCGGTTTTCAGCGCCTGTATGACCGCGCTGAGTTGCCGCCCTATCTCTACACAGCCTTCCGAACAGCTATGGAGGAGCACCGCAAGGCTACCCATTATCATCCGCGCGCCGATCTTGACAATTTTCGCCAGCGCCTTATCGACCGGATTGCGGAAACCTATGGCTGGGACGATGATATGTCTCTTGAGGAGTTGATGGAAAAACTGCTTCCCAAACGCCTCCATTGACCTTTAAACTCTAGGCAATTCAAAAAACAAAATCGGAATTGCCTGTGACAAAATCTATCGATTATTATCTGACACTTGTATCTCCATGGGCTTTCCTTGGCCATGATCGCTTTGTAAAAATGGCCGCGCAGAACGATGCCAAGATCAATGTTATTCCCGTCAACTATGGGAAAATATTCAGCGAAACGGGAGGCTTGCCGCTTGCCAAGCGAAGTGAACAACGGAGAAGTTATCGCCTAATGGAACTCGCCAGGTGGCGCGAGGAACGTAACATCCCGATTAACATTCACCCGAAATTCTTCCCCGCCTCGGACCTGATCGCGGCCTTGATGGTCACCACGGTAGCCAAGCGCGGCGGCAATGCAATTGGCCTCACTGGCCTGTTTCAGAGATTGGTCTGGATTGAGGACGGCAACATTGCAGATGAAGCCACGGCGATTGAAGTGGCCAACCGGGCAGGCCTTAATGGTGAAGAATTGCTGAAGGAAAGCCAGGATCCTGAAATCAAGGCGCTTTATGAAAAGAACACCGATGATGCAATCGCACGGGGGGTGTTTGGGGCGCCGACATATATTATTGGCGATGAGCTGTTCTGGGGTCAGGACCGACTTCAATTTGTAGAGAAAGCCCTTAAGAAATAAATTTAAAAAAGGAGACAGGGAATGGCTTTAGATCCCCAGGCAAAATGGGTACTTGATATCGCAGAAGAAAAAGGATTGCCGCCACTTGATGAACTGACGCCAACCGAAGCCAAGGCCGCCTATGAGGAGAGGGCGCTAACCTTGACCTTCAAAGATGT